>NZ_RZPL01000043.1:0-15718 GCF_004022805.1 Mesorhizobium sp. M7A.F.Ca.CA.002.04.1.1
CGATGCGACCGGCAACCACTGGGTGGACGGCGCCATTGCCGGCTCCGGCGGCACGGCGCGGCCGATCATGATCAGCCGCATCACCGGTGGCGATCCGATGGGCGCCACGCAGTTCAACCACGGCCGGCAGGCGGAAGAGTTGGTGCAGGCCGGCCTGATGCGCGACCTCACCGACGTCGCCACCAAGGGCAAGTGGACTGATGTCGTGCGGCCGAAGAGCCTGCTCGACGGCTGCACCATCGACGGCAAGATCTATTGCGTGCCCGTCAACATCCATTCCTGGCAGTGGCTGTGGCTGTCCAACGAAGCCTTCGCGAAGGCCGGCGTGCCGTTGCCGAAGGACTGGAATGAATTCGTGGCGGCAGCGCCGGCACTGGAGAAGGCCGGCATCATCCCGCTCGCCGTCGGCGGGCAAGCCTGGCAATCCTCCGGTGCCTTCGACGTGCTGCTTGCGGCTGTGGGCGGCACGGACACGTTCCTCAAGGTCTACAAGGACAAGGATGCCAAGTTCGCCGCCGGGCCCGAAGTCGCCAAGGTCTTCAAGGCCGCGGACGATGCCCGCAAGATGGCGAAGGACACCAATGTGCAGGACTGGAACCAGGCGACCAACCTGGTCATCACCGGCAAGGCGGGTGGCCAGATCATGGGCGACTGGGCACAGGGCGAGTTCCAGGTTGCCGGCAAGACCGCCGGCAAGGACTATACCTGCCTGCCGGGCCTTGGGCTGAACGAGGTCATAGCCACGGGCGGCGACGCCTTCTACTTCCCGCTGCTCAAGGATGCCGACAAGAGCAAGGCGCAGGAGGTGCTGGCCGAGACGCTGCTCGATCCCAAGACGCAGGTTGCCTTCAATCTGAAGAAGGGTTCCCTGCCGGTGCGCGGCGACGTCGATCTCAACGCGGCGAACGACTGCATGAAGAAAGGCCTCGCCATCCTCGCCAAGGGCGCCGTCATTCCATGGACGGACCAACTGCTTTCGCAGGACACCCAGAAGCAGAAGGAAGACCTTTTCGCCGAATTCTTCGCCAAGCCGGAATTGACCGTCGAAGACGCACAGAAGCGCTTCGCCGACCTCATCGCTTCGGCGGACTGACGCTGGCGGCAAGCCACCTCGCTCCCGGCCTTGCGAATGCAGGGCCGGGAATGCACCGCCCTTACCCAGCCGGCTGACGAGATGAGCAAGAGCGAACGCCCCAACCTTCTGTTCCGCAACCTCAATGCGAAGGTCGCCTCGATCCCGATGATCCTCACCGCCATGGTGGTTTTCGTCGGCGGCACCGTTTGGACGGTGCTCTATTCCTTCACCAATTCGAAGCTCTTGCCGCGGCTGAATTTCGTCGGGCTCGACCAATATTACCGGCTGTGGGCGACGCCGCGCTGGCTGATCTCGATCGAGAACCTGCTGATCTACGGCGCGATCTCGCTGGTGTTCTCGCTGGTCATCGGCTTCCTGCTTGCAGCACTGCTCGATCAGAAGATCCGCTTCGAGGACACGTTGCGCACCATCTTCCTCTATCCTTTCGCGCTCTCCTTCATCGTCACCGGCCTGGTCTGGCAGTGGCTGCTCAATCCGGATTTCGGCATCCAGCATGTGGTCCGTGACTTAGGCTGGACGAGCTTCAGCTTCGACCCGCTCTACAATTCCAGCATCGTCATCTACGGCATATCGATCGCGGCGCTGTGGCAAGGCACAGGGCTCATCATGTGCCTGATGCTGGCTGGCCTGCGCGGCATTGACGAGGACATCTGGAAGGCGGCGCGGGTGGATGGGATCCCGATGTGGAAGACCTATCTGTTCATCGTCATCCCGATGATGCGGCCGGTCTTCATCACCACGCTCGTCATCATCGCTGCCGGCATCGTCAAGGTCTATGACCTCGTCGTGGCCCAGACCAGCGGCGGCCCAGGCATCGCCTCCGAAGTGCCGGCCAAATACGTCTACGACTATATGTTCTTCGCCCAGAACCTCGGCCAGGGCTTTGCTGCCTCGACCATGATGCTGCTCTCGGTGGTGATCGTCATCGTGCCCTGGGCCTATCTCGAGTTCGGGCGGCGCAAATGAGCATGGCAGACATCACCGCTCAAGCAAGCACCGCCGCCGGCGCGCGCCAGGGCATCACCGATCCCTACGGCCCGAAGCCGCGCCGCGTGATTTCGCGCCGCAACGTCTTCCTATACGGCACATTGTTCGTCATGGCGGTCTACTACCTCTTGCCGCTCTACGTCATGGTCGTCACCTCGCTCAAGGGCATGCCGGAGATCCGGCTCGGCAACATCTTCTCACCGCCGCTCGAGATCACTTTCGAACCGTGGGTCAAAGCGTGGTCGACTGCCTGCACCGGCCTTAACTGCGACGGGCTCTCGCGCGGCTTCTGGAATTCGGTGCGCATCACCGTGCCGTCAGTGCTGCTGTCGATCGCCATCGCCTCGGTGAACGGTTATGCACTGGCCAATTGGCGCTTCAAGGGCGCCGATACGTTCTTCATCATCCTGATCGTCGGCGCCTTCATTCCCTACCAGGTGATGATCTATCCGATCGTCATCATCCTGCGCGAGATCGGCCTCTATGGCAGCCTCAGCGGGCTGGTGATCGTCCATTCCATTTTCGGCATGCCGATCCTGACGCTGCTGTTCCGCAATTATTTCTCCTCGATGCCGGAGGAGCTGTTCCGGGCGGCACGTGTCGACGGTGCCGGCTTCTGGGGCATCTTCCTGCGCATCATGCTGCCGATGTCGCTGCCGATCTTCGTCGTCGCCATCATCCTGCAGGTGACCGGCATCTGGAACGACTTCCTGTTCGGCGTCGTCTACCCCCGCCCCGACACCTATCCGATGACGGTGCAGCTCAACAACATCGTCAATTCGGTGCAAGGCGTGAAGGAGTACAACGTCAATATGGCCGCAACCATCCTGACCGGGCTTGTGCCGCTCATCGTCTACTTCATCTCCGGCAAGCTTTTCGTACGTGGCATCGCCGCCGGCGCGGTGAAGGGGTGATGGCGATGACGGCAGCCAACGATACCAGCGTTTCGATCCAGGACCTGTCGCTGAATTTCGGCGCGGTGACCGTCCTGGAGACGCTCAATCTGGATGTCGCCGATGGCGAGTTCATCGTGCTGCTCGGGCCGTCCGGCTGCGGCAAGTCGACCTTGCTCAACTGCATTGCCGGCCTGCTCGACGTTTCCGAAGGCCGCATCTTCATCAAGGGCAAGAACGTCACCTGGGAAGAGCCCAAGGACCGCGGCATTGGCATGGTGTTCCAGTCCTATGCGCTCTATCCGCAAATGACGGTGGAGAAGAACCTGTCCTTCGGGCTGCGTGTCGCCGGCACGCCAAAAGAAGAGATCGCCAAGCGGATCACGCGGGCGGCTGAAATCCTGCAGATCGAACCGCTGCTGCAGCGTAAGCCGGCCGCACTTTCCGGCGGCCAGCGCCAGCGCGTCGCCATCGGACGGGCGCTGGTGCGCGATGTCGACGTGTTCCTGTTCGACGAGCCGCTGTCCAATCTCGACGCCAAGCTGCGCGCCGAACTGCGCGTCGAGATCAAGCTGCTGCATCGCAAGCTGCAGAACACCATGATCTACGTCACCCACGACCAGATCGAGGCGATGACGCTGGCCGACCGCATCGCGGTGATGAAGGGCGGCGTCATCCAGCAACTCGATGCGCCGCAGACCATCTACAACCGTCCGGTCAACCGCTTCGTCGCCGGCTTTCTCGGTTCGCCCGCAATGAACTTCGTCGATGGCCACCTGGAAGACGCCGACGGCGGCTGGCGGTTCGCGGCCGGGGATATCAAGATCCCGCTCGGCACTTACGACTTTGCCAAGCCTCCGGCTCCCGGCCCCGTCACATTCGGTATCAGGCCCGAGCATGTCAGCCTGAACAGCGGCACCGGCTGGCCGTTCTCGATGGCCGCCAATGTCGAGGTGGTCGAACCCATGGGCTCCGACACGCTGGTCTGGCTGAAGCTTGCCCAGCAGAATTTCAGCGTCCGAGTGACCTCGGAACGCACGCCCAAGAACGACGAGGCGGTGACGCTTGGATTCGATCCGATGCGCGCCTCGCTTTTCGACACCGCAACCGGCACACGCATCTAGCTTCCGAGAACCAACCTTCCAACGACGATCCCCAAGCAAAACGGACAGAGACGATGAATTGGTCATTCCAACTTTACAGCGCCCGCAATTTCCAACCCTGGGACGGTGTGCTCGCCATGCTCGGCAAGCTCGGCTACGCCCAGGTCGAAGGTTTCGGCGGCGTCTATGATGATCCCCAGGCATTCCGCGCCGAGCTCGACAGGAACGGGCTTGCCATGCCGACTGGGCATTTCTCGATCGACGCGCTCGAGAACGATTTTGACGGCGTGCGCAGAACCGCCGACGCACTCGGTATCACGCTGCTCATCTGTCCTTTCCTGATGCCCGACCAGCGGCCATCCGACGTGGCCGGCTGGCGTGGTTTCGGCGAACGCCTGGCCAAGGTCGGTGATGCCGCGAAAAAGGCCGGCTACGGCTTTGCCTGGCACAATCATGATTTCGAGTTCAAGAAACTTGCCGACGGATCGGTGCCGCAGGACCACATCCTGTCATCCGCGCCCGATGTCAGCTGGGAGATGGACGTTGCCTGGGTGGTGCGCGGCGGCGATGATCCGCTGCCGTGGATCGAGAAACACGGCAAGCGCATCAGCGCCGTCCACGTCAAGGACATGGCCAAGCCCGGCGAGGGGCTGGATGAGGATGGCTGGTCGGATGTCGGCCATGGCACCATCGACTGGGCCGCCCTGATCAAGGTGTTGCGTGCCAGGAGTGCTGCCCAATACTACGTCATGGAACAGGACAACCCCAACGACATCGAGCGTTTCGCCCGCCGCTCCATCGCAGCCGCCAAAACCTATTAGGAGCAACCAGCATGGCAAAGAAACTTGGCATCGGCGTGATCGGCTGCGGCAACATCTCGAAGGCGTATTTTTCGCTGGCGCCGCTGTTCCGCGGCATTGAAATGCGTGCCTGCGCCGACATCAACATGGAGGCGGCCAAGGCTCGGGCGAAGGAGTTCAAGCTGCGCGCCGACACCGTCGAAGACCTGCTCAAGGCCGACGACATCGACATCATCGTCAACCTGACCATCCCGGCGGTGCACTATGAGGTGTCAAAGCAGATCCTCGACGCCGGCAAGCACGTCTATTCGGAAAAGCCGTTCGTGCTGTCGGTCAAGGAAGGGCTCGACCTTAAGAAGCGGGCGGAGAAAAAGGGTCTGCGCATCGGCTCGGCGCCAGACACTTTCCTCGGCGGCGCGCACCAGCTGGTACGCAACCTGATCGACACCGGCAAGCTTGGCAAGGTCACGAGTGGCACGTGCCATGTCATGGGCCACGGCATGGAGCACTGGCACCCCAATCCGGATTTCTTCTTCCAGCCAGGCGCGGGGCCGGTGCTCGACATCGGACCATATTACATCACCAATCTGATCCAGCTGATCGGGCCGGTGAAGCAGGTCGCGGCCTTCGCGACGACGCCGGCCAAGGAGCGCACGATCAGTTCAAAGCCGCGCGCGGGTGAAAAGATACCGGTCAACACGCCGACAACCATCCACGGGCTGCTGGAGTTCGAGAACGGCGCCGTTATCACGCTCAACACCAGCTGGGACGTCTGGGCCCACGGCCACGCGCCGATGGAGCTTTATGGCGAGGCGGGTACGGTGTTTGTGCCGGACCCGAACTTCTTCGGTGGTGACGTTCGCTTCACCGTCGCGGCCAAGCCGGTCAAGAAGCTGCCGAACTGGCCGCATCCGTTCGGCGTGCCCAACGAGATGCATTCGCAAGGCATGATGGCCAACTACCGCACGTCAGGCCTTGCCGATATGGCGGTGGCGATCGCGGAAGGTCGGCCGCACCGCTGTTCGATGGAGCTGGCGCTGCACGCCGTCGACGTGATGACCAGCCTGCTGCGTTCCGGCGAAACCGGCAAGTTCGTCGCCATGCAGACCACCTGCGAACGGCCGGCCGCACTTGGCGTCAAGGAAGCCAAGGCGCTTTTGGCGAAGAAGAAATAGGGCAGCACACCTCAACCCTCTCCCCGTTTCGACGGAGAGAGGGTAAGGGTGGGGGGCAGAGCCAACTCGCCGCGTTGTGACGAATGCAGCCGACCGGCTCGTTTCCATTCGAGGATTTTCCGATGCCCTACACGCCCGCCGAAAATCGTTACGAGAAAATGGTCTACAACCGCTGTGGCCGCTCCGGCCTGAAGCTGCCGGCGATCTCGCTGGGCCTGTGGCACAATTTCGGCAACGACACGCCGCACAAGACCAAGCAGGCGATCGCGCGCAAGGCCTTCGACCTCGGCATCACGCATTTCGACCTCGCCAACAATTACGGTCCGCCGCCCGGTTCTGCCGAAACCGCCTTCGGTGAGATCCTGCGCACCGACTTCGCTGCCTACCGCGACGAACTGATCATCTCGACCAAGGCCGGTTACCAGATGTGGGCCGGGCCCTACGGCGAATGGGGTGGGCGCAAATACATTCTGGCCAGCCTCGACCAGAGCCTCAAGCGGATGGGGCTCGACTATGTCGATATCTTCTATTCGCACCGTTTCGATCCCGACACGCCGCTGGAAGAAACGATGGGTGCGCTCGACCATGCCGTGCGCTCGGGCAAGGCGCTCTATGCCGGCATCTCGTCCTACAATTCGCAGCGCACGCGCGAGGCGGCCGATATCTTGAAGCAGCTTGGCACGCCTTGCGTCATCCACCAGCCGAGCTATTCGATGCTGAACCGCTGGGTGGAGGAAGACGGCTTGCTCGACACGCTCGAAGGGCTCGGCGTCGGCTCCATCGTGTTCTCGCCGCTGGCGCAAGGCATGCTGACGGACAAGTATCTCGGCGGCATTCCGGACGGCAGCCGTGCGTCGCAGGGCAAGTCGCTGAAGACAGCCTTCATCAACGACAAGACCATCGCCAACATCAAGGCGCTCGACGCCATCGCCGGCAGGCGCGGACAGACGCTGGCGCAGATGGCGCTGGCCTGGGTGCTGCGCAAGGGGAGGGTGACCTCGGCACTGATCGGCGCCAGCCGGCCGGAGCAGGTCGAGGACTGCGTCGGCGCGCTCAAGGCGCTCGACTTCAGCGATGCCGAACTCGCCGAGATCGACACATACGCGCGCGAATCCGACATCAATCTGTGGGCGGCTTCTGCCGAGCGCAAAGGCCCGCCGAGGAAATAGGTCCGCTCGATAAGCCGGCAAAGCGAAAAACGGCGGGCAACCTGCCTGTTGCCCCGCTCCGATCGATGTTCTCGGCGGCCTTGCGGGCAGAATGCTGGAAACAGTAGCAAAAATGCCTGTTCGTCGCTATCTGGATGGGACATGGATCGTTTGTGCGCGGCGCAAGCGACGCAAGGCGAGTTGGAAACAGGATCATGGCGGCAAGGGATGTGCTGACGAAAAACCAGCTGTGCGTGCTCGAGAAACTCGAGACCGCCAGCGGACCGCTCAGTGCCTACACCTTGCTCGACCAATTGCGCGAGCGCGGTTTTCGCGCACCGCTCCAGGTCTATCGCGCGCTCGACACGCTGGTGAAGTCAGGTTTCGTGCATCGGCTTGAAAGCATCAATTCCTTCGTCGCCTGCGCCGAGCCGCATGACCACAGCCATTCGATGACTGCCTTCGCCATTTGCGACACATGCGGGCAGGTCACCGAAATGTCAGACCACGATGTCGGCCACAGCTTGGACGAATGGGTGCGCTCCACCGGCTTCGCCGCCAAGAAGGCGGTGATCGAGTTTCGCGGGACATGTGCCAAGTGTTTGGCTGAGGCGGCTTGAGGTGAGTTGAGATTCAGATGATGCCGGCCTGCAAATGGCGGCTTCCTGCCGCTTCCGGTGCTCACGTACGAAAAGTACGCTCCGCTCCGGTTCTCGGAATCCACCATTTTCGGCTCGGCCTGATCTGAATCTCAACACAACTTGCGTTGGTGCTAATGCGCCTCGTCCCAGTTGTTGGCGGCTCGCGCGTCGACATGCAGCGGCACCGACATTGAGACCGCCGGCATCGCCGCGTTTTCCATGACATGACGCACGACCGGGATCGTCGCCTCGACTTCCGCCTCGACGGTCTCGAAGATCAGTTCGTCATGCACCTGCAGCAGCATGCGTGCCGAAAGGCCTGCTTTTTCCAGCGCCTCCTCCATGCGGATCATGGCACGGCGGATGATGTCGGCGGCGGTGCCTTGCAGGCGGGCATTGATCGAGGCGCGTTCGTTGAAGGCGCGGAGCGAGGGGTTGGACGATCTTATGTCGGGGTAATGGATGCGGCGGCCGAAGATCGTTTCGACAAAGCCGTGCTCGCGGGCATAGGCCTTGGTCTCCTCGATGTAATCGCGGATGCCGGGGAAGCGCTCGAAATATTTCTTGATGTAGTTGCCGGCTTCCTCGCGCGGGATCGACAGCTGGTTGGCGAGACCGAAGGCCGAAATGCCGTAGATGATGCCGAAATTGATCGCCTTGGCGCGGCGGCGAACCTCCGAGGGCATGCCTTCGACCGGCACGTTGAACATCTCCGACGCGGTGATGGCGTGGATGTCGGCGCCGTCGGCGAAAGCCTGCCGCAGTTGCGGGATCTCGGCGACATGGGCGAGCACCCGCAATTCGATCTGGCTGTAGTCGGCCGAGACCAGCCGATGGCTCTTGTCGGTGATGAAGGCGGTCCTGATCTTGCGGCCCTCGGCGGTGCGCACCGGGATGTTCTGCAGGTTCGGATCGGAGGATGACAGGCGTCCCGTCGTCGTAGCGGCCAACGCGTAGGAGGTGTGGACGCGCTTGGTGTCGGGGTGGATGAAGCCGGGCAGCGCATCGGTATAGGTCGATTTCAGCTTGGTCAGCTGGCGCCAGTCGACGATCTTGCGCGGCAGTTCGTGACCTTCGGCAGCGAGATCTTCGAGAAGCTGCGCCGAGGTCGACCACTGGCCGGTCTTGGTCTTCGAACCGCCGGGCAGGCCCATGCGCCCGAACAGGATGTCGCCGAGCTGCTTTGGCGAACCGATGTTGATGCGTTCGCCGATGAGCTGGTAGATTTCCTCTTCGAGGCGAGCGGCGCCCTGCGCCAATTCGCCGGAGAGCCGCGAGAGGATCTGCCTGTCGACCGAGATGCCGCGCTGTTCCATGCGCGCCAGCACCGGCACCAGCGGCCGCTCCAGCCGCTCATAGACCGACACCAGGCCCTTGGCGGCAAGCCGCGGTTTCAGCACCAGCCAGAGCCGCAGCGTCACATCGGCGTCTTCGGCGGCATGAGCCGTCGCCTTGTCGATGTCGACCTGATCGAAACCGACCGAGCTTTTGCCCGAGCCGGTCACGTCCTTGAGCTGAAGAGGAGTATGACCGAGCCACTTTTCGGCAAGCGCATCCATGCCGTGACCATGGGGCGTACCGGCATCGAGCACGTAGGAGATCAGCATGGTGTCGTCGAACGGTGCGACATCGATGCCGTAGCGGCTCATGATGACAAGATCGTATTTCAGGTTCTGCGCGATCTTGAGAACCGATCTGTCTTCGAGCAGCGGTTTCAGCACCGCCAGCGCCTCGCGCAGCGGAATCTGGTTTTCGAGCGCGCCACCACCGAGCAGGTCGCCATTGCCGCTCATGTGGGCGAAGGGAATGTAGGCGGCGCGTCCGGGAGCCGTGGCGATGGCCATGCCGATCAGTTCCGCCTGCATCGGATCGGCGGATGTCGCCCTGACGTCGAAGGCGGCGATGCCAGCCTCCCGTGCCTCGGCGACCCAGGCTTTCAGGGTCGAGATATCGCGGATGCAGTGATAGGCCGAAATGTCGATCTTGCCGGTGGCCGCGCGCTCCAGCCTTAGTGCCGCGAGCAGGGAGGGGGTATCGCCTTGTTTTGACGTCTCCGCCGTCCCGCCGGCTTCGTCCGGTTCAGTGCCAGGCGCGTTTCGGGCAACCGGCGGCAAACCGGCGCCAACGTCCGGGCCATGGGCATGATCGGCGCGTTCGACGGTGACCGCGACGGCCTGGACGTCGCCGGCCTCGGTGCTGGTCGCTTCCGCGACACGGCGGGTCAGCGAGGTGAATTCCATGGTCTTGAGGAAACCGATCAGCTTCGGGCCGTCGGGCGCGTGCAGGACGAAATCCTCCAGACCCTCGGTCACCGGTACGTCGTTCATCAGCGTCACCAGCTGACGAGAAATGCGCGCCTTGTCGGCGTTGGCGATGATCGATTCCCGGCGCTTGTCCTGCTTGATCTCGCCGGCCCGGGCCAGCAGCGTGTCGAGGTCACCGAACTGTTCGAGCAGTTGCGCCGCCGTCTTCGGCCCGATGCCGGGCACACCAGGCACATTGTCGACCGAATCGCCGGTCAGTGCCTGCAGGTCGACCATCTTCTCCGGCGGCACGCCCCATTTCTCGATGACCTCCGGAATTCCGATCTGGCGGTCCTTCATCGGGTCGTACATGGCGACCGTATCGCCAACCAGTTGCATCAAATCCTTATCGGAGGAGATGATGGTGGTATCGCCGCCGGCTTCGCAGGCGAGCCTCGCATAGGTGGCGATCAGATCGTCAGCCTCGTAGCCTTCGATCTCGACGCAGGGCAGGTTGAACGCCCTGGTCGCCTGGCGGATCAGGCCGAATTGCGGGATCAAATCTTCCGGCGGTGCCGAGCGGTTGGCCTTGTATTCGGGGTAGAGGTCGTTGCGGAAGGTTTTTGACGAATAGTCGAAAATGACGGCGAAATGCGTCGGCACGATGCCTACATCGGTATTGCGGGCGTCGAGCATCAGCTTCCACAGCATGTTGCAGAAGCCGGAAACGGCGCCGACCGGCAGGCCGTCGGATTTGCGGGTCAGCGGCGGCAGCGCGTGATAGGCACGGAAGATGTAGCCGGAGCCGTCGACAAGGAAGAGATGATCGCCTTTTTTCATGCCGGCAGGGATAGCGCGGCGCGGCGGCTTGGTCCATGCCAAAGGCAGCCTCGACTATCGGTTCCGGCAACACCCTGACAGATCGCCGTCACCCTGCTCACGCCCATGTTACAAAACTGTAATTTTCGTGCCCTTGAATCGCCACGTTCAGAGACCCAAATACACGTCATCGGCAGTTTTCGCCGAGTCCGGAGCAAGGCCCGTCCCCCGCCTATCCCGGACACCTGCGGCAGCCTATCCCCCCTCTCCGGGCTGCCGCATCGTTTCGAGTAGAAGGCCGCCGTGGTTCCCCCTCCACCACGGCGGTCTTTTTTTGCCTCGCAGAGACGTTTGCAGCCCGTGGTCCAATGATCGCGGGCTTTTCGTTTTCCCGTCATGCCTTTACGGTTCCGGTTCTGAATCGAAAGGCTTCACATATGTCCGCAGTTTCCCCCGTCCTCGACCGTCTCGACAAGAATCTCGACCAGAGCCTCGAGCGCCTGTTCGGCTTGCTCAGGATCAAGTCCATCTCCACCGATCCAGCCTATGCCGCCGACTGCCGCAAGGCGGCGGAATGGCTGGTGGCCGAACTCGAGCTGATCGGCTTCGACGCCAGCGTTCGCGACACGCCCGGCCACCCGATGGTGGTTGCGCACCATGACGGCCCGGCCGGTTCGCCGCATGTGCTGTTTTACGGCCATTATGACGTTCAGCCGGTCGACCCGATCGAATTGTGGGAAAGCGATCCGTTCGCGCCTGCTGTCAAGGAGGTCGGGCCGGACCACAAGGTGATCGTCGGTCGGGGGTCGGCCGACGACAAGGGCCAGTTGATGACCTTCGTCGAGGCTTGCCGCGCCTGGAAACAGGTGCATGGCAATCTGCCTTGCCGCATCACCATCCTGTTCGAGGGCGAGGAGGAATCCGGTTCGCCTTCGCTGAAGCCGTTCCTCGAGGCCAATGCCGGCGAACTCAAGGCCGATTTCGCGCTGGTCTGCGATACCGGCATGTGGGATCGCGACACGCCGTCGATCTGCGTCGGATTGCGCGGGCTGGTGGGTGAGGAGATCACGGTGAAGGCCGCCGACCGCGACCTGCATTCGGGCCTCTATGGTGGTGCCGCCGCCAACCCGATCCGCGTCCTGGCCAGGGTGCTGGCCGATGTCCACGACAAGGACGGCCACATCACCATTCCCGGCTTCTATGATGGCGTCGAGGAAACGCCGTCGCAGATCCTGAAATCATGGGAGACGCTCGGCGAGACTGCCGAGACGTTCCTGGGACCGGTCGGCCTGTCGATCCCGTCGGGCGAAAAGGGCCGCTCCGTGCTGGAATTGACCTGGGCGCGGCCGACGGCCGAGTTCAACGGCATCATCGGCGGCTATACCGGCAAGGGCTTCAAGACGGTGATCGCGGCCGAAGCCTCGGCGAAGGTCTCGTTTCGCCTTGTCCACAAGCAGGACCCGAAAAAAATCCGGGCCGCGTTCCAGAAGTTCGTCAAGGAGCGCATTCCGGCCGACTGTTCCGTCGAATTCCATCCGCATGGCGGCTCGCCGGCAATCCAGCTTTCCTACGACTCGCCCTTCCTGGCCAAGGCCAAGAATGCGCTGTCCGACGAATGGCCGAAGCCGGCGGTTACGACGGGCAGCGGTGGCTCCATTCCGGTTGTCGGCGATTTCCAGACCTATCTCGGCATGGAATCGCTGCTGGTCGGGTTCGGCCTCGACGACGACCGCATCCACTCGCCCAACGAGAAATACGAGCTCAGCTCCTTCCACAAGGGCCAGCGCTCCTGGGCGCGGATTCTCGATGCCTTGACGCGCTGAGCAGCGGAACCCCTGTTTTCCTGTTGATTTTTCAGCCGATCGCGGCGAGGACGGGCCACAAGATAAAGCGCTGCAGCATCCCCTGCGGGTCAGGGGGCACTGTAGGGCTCGACCGGAGAAGACAATGGCCGATATCCGTTTCCATAAAAACGACCTGCCCGACCTCTCGCACTACAATGTCGGGGCAGTGGCCATCGACACCGAAACGCTCGGGCTCAATCCGCATCGCGACCGGCTGTGCGTGGTGCAGATTTCGCCCGGCGACGGCAGCGCCGACGTCATCCAGATCGCGCCCGGCCAGAAGAAGGCGCCGAACCTCGTCAGCCTGCTGAGGAACCGTGGCGTAACCAAGCTGTTCCACTACGGCCGCTTCGATCTTGCCGTTCTCTACAATGCGTTCGGCGTCATGCCGGAGCCGGTGTTCTGCACCAAGATCGCCTCGCGGCTGACCCGCACCTATACCGACCGCCACGGGCTCAAGGACATCTGCTTCGAGCTTCTCGGCGTCGGGCTGTCCAAGGCGCAGCAATCGTCGGACTGGGCGGCCGAGACGCTGTCGCCCGAACAGCTCGAATATGCGGCTTCCGACGTGCTCTATCTGCACCGGTTGCGCGATGTACTGGCCGGACGGCTGGCGCGCGATGGGCGGACCAAGGAGGCCGATGCCTGCTTCCGCTTCCTGCCGACGCGTGCCAAGCTTGACCTGATGGGCTGGGACGAAGAGGATATCTTCGCCCATAGCTGAGGGCCGTTGGCGCGCTCCGCGGGCCGGTGACCGTTTGGAACCGGATACAGGCCGTCGCGTTCTGTCGGCTCAGTTTGTCGGTGCAATTGGGGATAATGACATGGCGGACAGAAAGCCGATTGCGACCGCGCCGACAGACGGCTCCAAGGTCTCCGTGACCTGGAAGGACAGCGACGGCGTCATCAACGAATCCATCGCGCAATATCGCGACGACGGCTGGTGGGTCTATATCGACAGTCACACGCAAAAGAAGGTCGAGCCGACCAGCTGGCGCCCTGCCGCAAGCGACGACGACGATCAATAAGCGCGCCGCTGGTGAGGCCGGCTGCTTTCGAATAGCCTAAGCTGTTGATGTCGAGGCCGATTCGGGCTTTCCGGTCCGCGGTCGCCCTCTTGCTCGGAGGAAATCGCTATGGGTGTCGAAAGCTTGCTCGTCTTCATCATCATCGGTGCCATCGCCGGCTGGCTCGCCGGTCTCATCGTTTCCGGCTTCGGCTTCGGCCTGATCGGCAACATCATCGTGGGCATCGTCGGTGCGTTCATGCCGGCTGGCTGTTTCCGCGGATCGGCTTTTCCATCGGCCGCGGCACTCTCGCCGCGATCATCCATGCCACGATCGGCGCCATCATCCTGCTGGTACTGGTCAAGGTTCTGAAACGAGCCTGAGGCTCGACAACGCAAAGAGCGCGCCATGAAACAGAATACGCTCTATCTCGTCATCGGCGCGCTCGTCGTCGTGGTCATCGCGCTCGGCATCTATGTCTATCGCGAGCAGACCAAACCCAAGGGCGTCGAGCTCAAGATCGACGACAAGGGCATTTCGATCCAGCAGAACTAAGCCATGCGGGGGCGCGACATGGTTGCTTCTGACGCCCCGGAAGACGTCGATCAGCCCCCGATCACCGTGGCGGAGTGGGAGAGGCTGAACCGGCCGCCAAGGCGCGAGGCGCTGCTGCGCTATCGTTGGCGGGTGTTTCGCTTTCTGAGGACATCCGCACCGGTCAGCGAATTGCAGGGGCAAGAGCAGGTATTCCGCGATGCGGTCGTCGCCACCGTGGCCTTCAACCGGCCCGAAATGATCGAATGGCAGATCCACCTGGTACGCCGATACCTGGCCGAGCACGAAAGCTACATCGTTTTCGACAACAGCAACAAGGGCGAGGCAAGGGAAGCAATCCGCGATCTCTGCCGTCGCCAGCATGTCCCCTATGTCGCATTGCCGAAGAACAGGCTGGTCGTCAGCAGATCGCACGGTCAAGCGCTCAACTGGATCGTGCGGAATTTCTTGCCCAGGTTCGGGCCGAAGCTGTTCGGCTTCATCGATCATGACATCTTTCCGACTGAACCGTTTTCGATCCGCGCCCGGATGGAGGGCAAAAGCCTCTACGGCAGCGTGCGGCGCGATACGCCGACGCCAGGCGGCTGGTTCCTGTGGCCCGGCTTCTGTTTTTTCGACGGAAGCCTTTTGCGGCGACGGCTGGATTTCGCCCCGAGCTACAAGTTTCATATGGATTCCGGCGGCGGCAACTGGCCTGTGCTCTACAGGTCGATCGATCCGGCGCTGGTTCGATTCGCTGAAAACAAATCGCTTCGCTTCGGCGCCGGACATGATCAATCCGAGGATTTTTTCATGATGGTCGAGGGCTGGCTGCACGTCACGAACGCCTCGAACTGGAGGCGACAGCCGGTCGACAGGGGCGAACACATTGTCGCGCTGTTGCGGCAAGCCGGCGGTCCCGACCAGCCGGATGTGAAGTTCGAGCCCATCTGAACGAGACAGCGAACAGCGTGGCGTCAGTAACCTGCAAAGAGCAGACGCTGGCGTTTTTGGCTGCCCAACCCCAAGGCCGGCATTCGAACACGACTTAACCCGCCCTTAAATCGCCGCATCTACTCTTCAACCCGAACGCCATAGGCATCGGGGACATCAAGCACAGCGCATGGCGAACCGCAGAGACAGTCGCATCGAACCCAGTTTCGAGGGGCCGCCGCAGGCGCGGTCCTCGGCGGGTCTTTCGGTGAACGAGGAGGATCGCGTCGTGCCGAGCAATCGCAAAGCCTCCGCAAAACGCAAGCCGGCCAAAGGGAAATCGTCGCGGGTCAAGCGCGGCAGAAGCCGGCGCGGCCTGTTCGGCGTGCTCGGCCGGCTGTTCTACTGGTGCTTCGTGCTCGCCATCTGGGGCGGCATCGCCGTGGCCGGCATCGTCATCTACTACGGCGCCAAGACGCCGGCGGCGACGACCCG
>NZ_RZPL01000440.1:0-4851 GCF_004022805.1 Mesorhizobium sp. M7A.F.Ca.CA.002.04.1.1
CCTTGGCGCCGACCAGCCGCGACGCCTGGGCGACGCGGATCGGCAGGCCGGAAAACCGCTGCGAAAACGTCTTGAAATGCTGGCGTGACAGCAATGTCGTCGGCACCACCACCGCCACCTGAAAACCTTCCATCGCCGCGATGAAGGCGGCACGCAGCGCCACTTCGGTCTTGCCGAAACCGACATCGCCGCAGATCAGCCGGTCCATCGGCTTGCCGGCAGCAAGATCGTCGCGCACCGAATCGATGGCCGTCTGTTGGTCGTCGGTCTCTTCATAGGGAAAAGCGGGCGGCGAACTCGCCATAGAGGCCTTCTGCCGGCACCAGTGGCGGCGCCGAGCGCATCTGCCGCTCGGCGGCGATGCGGATCAACTGACCGGCCATGTCGAGCAGGCGCTTCCTCAGCCGCGCTTTGCGCGACTGCCAGGCGCCGCCGCCAAGCTTGTCCAGCGTCGCCTCGGCCGTGTCAGAACCGTAGCGCGACAGGAGTTCGATGTTTTCCACCGGCAGGAACAGCCGGTCGTCGCCGGCATAGTGGATTTCCAGGCAGTCATGCGGCGCGCCGACCGCTTCGATGGTGCGCAGGCCAATGAAACGGCCAATGCCGTGGTCGGCATGGACGACAATGTCGCCGGCCGACAGCGCCGAGGCCTCGGCAATGAAATCCGAGGGACGTTTCTTGCGTTTCGAGCGCCGGATCAGCCGGTCGCCCAAAATGTCCTGTTCGGCGACGACGACCAGTTTTTCGGTCTCGAAGCCGGATTCGAGCGGCAGCACGGCCAGGGCCGCCTGCCCCGGCTCGAGCTTTTCGGCTTCCGCCAGCGTCACGACCTGCTTGAGGTTGCCGAGATGGTGTTCGGCGAGGATCTGGCCAAGCCGGTCGAGCGAGCCTTCGGTCCAGCCGGCGATGACGACGCGGCGGCGCGCCGCGCGCTCATCGGCGATGTGTTTGACGACGACATCGAACACGTTGGCGTTCGGATCGGCGCGCTCCTCGACGAAGCTGCGGCCGTGGCGCGAACCGGCGTGATAGACCTTCTTGGCGCCAATGTCGGGCGCGTCGAATGGCGTAAAGTCGATCGCTTCGCGCGGCCCGAGCGAGGTGATCAGGTTTTCCGGGGAGAGATAGAGCAGGTCCGGCGCGACTGGCTTATAGGGCACCGCATCCTTCAGCGCGCCATCGGCCTGCTTCCTGCGCGCCTCGTAGTGATCGAGGATCAGCGTGTGGCGCTCGGCCAGCGCCTCATGCGCCAGATGGTCGAAGATGACGGGCGTGTCAGGCAGATAGTCGAACACCGTCTCCAGCCGTTCGTAAAAGAACGGCAGCCAGTGCTCCATGCCAGCGAAGCGACGCCCTTCGCTGACCGCCGCATAGAGCCCGTCGTCGCGCTGCGGTGCGCCGAAGGCTTCGATATAGGAGCGGCGGAAGCGGCTGATGGTTTCCGGCGTCAGCGCCACTTCGCTCATCGCTTGCAGCGCCATCGACTTGCGTTGACCGGTGGTGCGCTGCGTGGCGGCGTCGAACACACGGATCGATTCCAGCGTGTCGCCGAAGAAATCGAGCCTGAGCGCCTCGGTCCAGCCGGGGGCGAACAGGTCGAGAATGCCGCCGCGCACCGCGAACTCGCCGATGCCGCGCACTGTCGGCACACGCTCGAAACCGGACGTTTCCAGCCGCGAGACCAGTGCGTTCATGTCGATCTGGTTGCCGGGCCTGGCATGAAAAGTCTGCGCCTCGACCAACTCGGACGGCGGAATGCGCTGCAGCAGCGCATTGGCGGTGGTGAGGATGACGGCGCGGTGCGGCTTCTTCGCCAGAGCGATCATGGCGGTCAGCGCATCGAGGCGCTTGGCGGCCGCATCGGAGCCGGGCGAGACGCGGTCGTAGGGCAAGCAATCCCAGGCCGGCAGTTCCAGCACCGGCAGGCCGGGGGCCGCGAAGGACAATGCCTCGATGATCGCCGGCAGGCGCTGACCGTCGCGCGCGACGAACAGAACCGGCTTGTCGGGCGCGATCTCGAGCGCCGCCTGCACCAGCGCAAAGGCTTCGTAGCCGTCGGCGACGCCATCGACGATGAACTGACCGGCGCGGCCTTTCGGCAGACCGATGGTGGGAATGAGGCTCATGAAATCACGGTCTTGTTTCATCGCAATTCCGAACGGAAAACCGCTTCGTTACTTTTCCTGGAATTGCTTGTGTTCAGAATGTCAGAGAGCGGCGGAAAGCCAGGATCTTTCGCAGGACGGCACAATCGATATCGGCCGGAACCGGGCGTTCGCCGGTGACCATGGGCAGGAATTCGGTATCGGGAATGTCGAGGAGCCTCTCATATTGGTCGATTTCCTCGTTGGTCAAGACGCCGATCTCAGCGTCGGCGAAAGTGCCGAGGATCAGGTCCATCTCGCGCATGCCGCGATGCCAGGAGCGAAACAGAAGCTTGCGGCGGCGCACGTCCAGCCCCTCGCTTGATCTCGTCGTTCCGGTCATCGTACCGCATCCTTGCTTGCTGCGGCGCATATAGCGTGGATAGAAGGGGCTGTCAGCCTTGCGCTGCCGCCGTCGCAACATAAGCTGACATCATGCGCCCGACCATCCTCGATCCCTTGTTTGTCCCGATTACGTCGCTTGCAGGCGTCGGACCGAAAGTCGGCGCGCTGATCGAGAAGGTTGTTCCGGCCGATCTCGGCGACCGCGCGGCGCGTGCCGGCGATCTTCTGTTCGTGCTGCCGCACACCGTCATCGACCGGCGCAGTCGGCCTGGTATCGCGGGATCCGCGGAAGGCCAGATCGTCACGCTCGATGTGCGCATCGACCGCCACCAGCCGCCACCGCGTGGCAACAGGTCGGTGCCCTACCGGGTCTTCGCCCATGACGATACCGGAGAGATCGCGCTGACCTTCTTCCATGCTCACGCCTCCTATCTCGAAAAGGCGATGCCCGAGGGCGAGCATGTCGTGGTCTCGGGCCGCATGGAATGGTTCAACGGCCGCCCGAGCATGGTCCACCCCGACCATATTGCGCTGGCCAGCGAAGCGGAAAACCTGCCGCTGGTCGAACCGGTCTATCCTCTGACAGCCGGGCTCTCGGGCAAGGTGCTGCGCCGGGCGATCGGCCAGGCGCTGACGCGCGTGCCTGAATTTCCCGAATGGCAGGACGGCGCCTTCATGCGGCGGCACACCTTTGCGGCCTTTGGCGATGCGCTTGCCCGCATCCACAATCCGGCCGACCCGATTGACGTCTCCATCGATGGTGCCGCCTGGCGGCGGCTCGCCTATGACGAGTTGCTGGCGGGCCAGGTCTCGCTGGCGCTGGTGCGAGCGAAAGTCCGCAGGCTGTCCGGGCGACCCCTGGTCGGCGACGGCCGCATCGTCGAAAAACTGCGGGCCGCACTGTCCTATTCGCTGACATCAAGCCAGGAGTTTGCGCTGGCCGAAATCAATGCCGACCTCGCCGACCCAGAGCGCATGCTGCGGCTTCTGCAGGGCGATGTCGGTTCCGGCAAGACTGTCGTCGCGCTGCTGGCCATGGCGCGTGCCGTCGAGGCCGGCGGCCAGGCAGCCTTGATGGCACCGACCGAAATCCTGGCGCGCCAGCATCTTGCGACCATCACGCCGCTTGCCGCCAAGGTAGGGCTTCGCATCGCCATCCTCACCGGTCGCGAGAAGGGCCGCGAACGCGCGGATACGCTGGTCGGCCTGGCAACCGGCGAGATCGACATCGTCGTCGGCACCCACGCGCTGTTCCAGGAGACCGTCACCTTCAAAGACCTCGTCTTCGCCGTCATCGACGAGCAGCATCGTTTCGGCGTCCATCAGCGGCTTGCCATCACCGCCAAGGGCGACGCGCCAGACATGTTGGTGATGACGGCCACTCCTATCCCGCGCACCCTGGTGCTGACCGCTTTCGGTGACATGGACGTGTCGAAACTGACGGAAAAACCGGCCGGCCGCCAGCCGATCCGTACCG
This sequence comes from Mesorhizobium sp. M7A.F.Ca.CA.002.04.1.1, assembly GCF_004022805.1. Lineage (NCBI taxonomy): Bacteria > Pseudomonadati > Pseudomonadota > Alphaproteobacteria > Hyphomicrobiales > Phyllobacteriaceae > Mesorhizobium > Mesorhizobium sp. M7A.F.Ca.CA.002.04.1.1. Next base: position 3,967 of record NZ_RZPL01000440.1, read on the forward strand.
TTACGCTGCCGCTCGAGCGGCTCGACGAACTGGTCGCCCGCATGGTGGACGCCGTCGCCGGCGGCCAGAAGATCTACTGGATCTGTCCGCTGGTCGAGGAATCCGAAGAGATCAAACTGATGTCGGCCGAAGACCGCTTCGCCTCGCTGAAACCATTGTTCGGCGATCGCATCGGTCTCGTTCACGGCCGCATGAAGGGTGCCGAGAAGGACGAGGCGATGCGCGCCTTCAAGCAGGGCGAGACACGCATCCTGATCGCCACCACCGTCATCGAGGTCGGCGTCGATGTGCCGGACGCCACCGTCATGGTCATCGAGCATGCAGAGCGCTTCGGCCTGGCCCAGTTGCACCAGCTGCGCGGCCGGGTCGGACGCGGTGACAAGCCCTCCTCATGCGTGCTGCTCTACAAGGACCCGCTCGGCGAGACCGCAAAACGCCGGCTGTCGGTGATGCGCGAGACCGAGGATGGGTTCCTGATCGCCGAGGAGGACCTGAAGCTGCGCGGCGAAGGCGAATTGCTGGGCACCCGCCAGTCGGGCACGCCGGGCTTCCAGGTGGCTCGCATCGAGGCGCATGCCGACCTTCTGGAGGCCGCCCGCGACGATGCCAGGCTGATCCTGTCACGCGATCCGGAGCTGCAATCGCAGCGTGGTGAGGCGTTGCGCCTGCTGCTTTACTTGTTCGGTCGCGACGAAGCCGTGCGGCTTCTGCGCGCCGGCTGAGCCAGGGCGGCAACCGAAGGGTTGGCGAGCATCCCTTCGATCGGCTCGCCATTCACGACAACCATTTGCTTTACTTCGGGCGCCACCAGACCGGCGGAGACGATCAGCTTGGCGCCATCCTCGATCGTCATGTCGAGCGGCACGATGTCCGACTTCGGCACAT
>NZ_RZPL01000441.1:0-4844 GCF_004022805.1 Mesorhizobium sp. M7A.F.Ca.CA.002.04.1.1
TTCTAGGGCTGTGGCGCGCCGGCGTCAACGGCCTGCCTTGGGCGGGAGGCTGTCGCCTCTCGACATTGCAGGCCACGGCTTGTATTTCCGCTGCGGCTTCCCTCAGGAAGCGTTCTCGACGGATTTTGCGACATGAGCCAGACACCGGACCAGGCACGTCCAACCCCGCGCGCGGGCATCATGGACATAGACGCCTATGTGCCGGGCAAGAGCACGGCGCCTGCCGGCGTCGCCAAGGTCCACAAGCTGTCCTCCAACGAGAACCCGCTCGGGCCCTCGCCGAAGGCGATCGAAGCCGCGCGCGAGATTGCCGGCAAGCTCGACATCTATCCCGACGGCACCGCCAGGCGGCTGCGCGAAGCGATCGCCGAGGTGCATGGCCTCAACCCGCAGAACATCATCTGCTCCAACGGCTCCGACGAGATCCTCGGCCTGCTGGCGCAGACCTATCTGGCGCCCGGCGACGAGGCCGTCATCACCGAACACGCCTTCATGGTCTACAAGATCTACATCCAGTCGGCGGGCGCCGTTCCGGTGACGATCAAGGAAACAGACGAGCGCGCCGATATCGACGCCATCCTGGCCGCCGTCACGCGGCGCACCAAGATCGTGTTCCTCGCCAATCCCAACAACCCGACCGGCACTTATGTGCCGTTCCAGGAGGTGCGGCGGCTGCATGCCGGTCTGCCCAGGCACGTGCTTCTGGTGCTCGACGCGGCCTATGCCGAATATGTCCGCCGCAACGACTATGAGGCCGGCATCGAACTGGTCGGCAGCGCAGAGAACGTGGTGATGACCCGGACCTTCTCCAAGATCGGCCTTGGCGGGGCGCGGATCGGCTGGATGTACGGGCCGATGCACATCGTCGACGCCATCAACCGCGTGCGCGGCCCCTTCAACGTCAATGCGACGGCGATCGAGGCCGGCATCGCCGCCATTCGCGATCGCGCCCATGTCGAGCGCAGCGTGGCGCACAACGAGACCTGGCTGGCCTGGCTGAGTGAGGAATTCACAAAGCTTGGATTGCGGGTGACGCCCAGCGTCGGCAATTTCATCCTCATTCATTTTCCAGAGGACCAGAAACATTCGGCAGCGGCGGCGGACGACTATCTGACGGCGCGCGGCTATATATTGCGGCGCGTTTCGGGCTATGGCTTTCCCAACGCGCTGCGCATGACCGTCGGTACCGAACAGGCCAATCGCGGCGTTGTCGCCGCTCTCACGACATTCCTGAAAAGCTAGAAACCATGACATCACCGATGTTTGAAAAGATCGCGCTGGTCGGCATCGGCCTGATCGGCTCGTCGCTGGCCCGCGTCATCCGCCGCGAGGGCCTCGCCCGCCACGTATCCATCTCGACCCGCAGTGCGGCGACGCTGGCACGGGCCGAGGAGCTTGGGCTGGGCGATAGCTATAGCACCGATGCGAGAGAAGCTGTCCGCGATGCCGACCTGGTCATCATTTCGGTGCCGGTCGGCTCGTCCGGCACGGTTGCCGAGGAAATCGCGCCGGCGCTGAAGCCGGGCGCGATCCTCACCGATGTCGGCTCGACCAAGGCGTCTGTCATTGCGCAAATGCAGCCTTATGTGCCTGAAGGTGTCCATTTCATTCCCGGCCACCCGCTGGCGGGCACAGAAAAATCCGGCCCCGACGCCGGTTTCGCCGACCTGTTCGACAATCGCTGGTGCATCTTCACGCCGCTGCCCGACACCGACCCGGACGCGTTGGAGAGGCTGTCGGAGTTCTGGCGGCGCTGCGGCGCCAACATCGACACGATGGATCCCCAGCATCACGATATGACGCTGGCCATCGTCTCGCATCTGCCGCACATCATCGCCTACAACATCGTCGGCACCGCCGATGATCTGCAGTCGGTGACCAAATCCGAAGTGATCAAATATTCGGCTTCCGGCTTCCGCGACTTCACCCGCCTTGCCGCCTCCGATCCGACCATGTGGCGGGATGTCTGTCTGCACAACAAGGACGCCATCCTCGAAATGCTGGCGCGGTTCTCGGAGGATCTGGCGTCGCTGCAGCGCGCAATCCGCTGGGGCGACGGCGAAAAACTCTTCGACCTGTTCACCCGCACCCGCGCCGTGCGCCGCTCGATCATCGAAGCCGGCCAGGACATCGACGTTCCCGATTTCGGCCGTCAGGCGGTCGAGCACCCCGCGAAGGGCTAGGTCTGTCTCAGGCAGGCCAGGTCTGCGCAACCATGGCCAGCGTCTCGGCTCGGTTCGGCGCGCCAAGCCTGCCGCCGAAGCGCAGGCATTTGAGCGCCGCGGCCGCACTGGCAAACCGCAAAGCCTGCTCGACCGGCATGGCTTCCGCCAGCCCGACGGCGAAGGCGCCGTGAAAGACATCGCCGGCGGCGAGCGTGTCGACCGCCTTGATTTTCGGCGCCGCGACATGGCGCACGCAGCCAGCGCGACGGTCGTGCCACCAACTGCCCGCCGCGCCGCCTGTCACTGCGACAAAAGCGTCGCTGCGGCTGGCGAGATCGGCGCAAGCCGTTTTCGGATCGAGCGCCTGGCCGCAGACGATGCGCGCTGCCGGCTCCGAAGCGATGATGTGCGTAGCGAGCGGCAACAACTGCTCAAGGACCTCCAGCGGCGCGGTGTCGGCATCGAGGATCGCCGGACGGCCGATGGCGCGCGCCGCCTTCAGGGCGAGTGCCGCCGCACCCGGCCAGCGGACATCGACCAGAACGGCATCGAATGCCATGAGGTCGGCGACCGGCAGGACGTCGGGATCGGCCTGGGCAAGCCTGTCATAGAACGGCACGATGATGCGCTCGCCATGCGCGTCGACCAGGATGGAGGCCAGCGCCGAGCGGGCACCTCTGACGCGCCGCACGAAGGTGCAATCGACGCCTTCGGCCTCTATGCCGGCGATGAGCTGGTCGGCGACGGCATCGTCGCCGGCACTCGCCCACAGCGATACTTCGGCGCCCAGGCGATGGGCAGCGCAGGCGGCGCTGGTGGCCATGCCCGAGGCGATCTGGACGCCGTCGGAGGCCATGAACTTGCCCTGATGCATGGGCAGCGTCTCGACGTGCAGGATGGTGTCCAGCGTCAAAGCGCCAACGCTCAGCAGCTTCACGGGTTTTGCCATGGCTGAGCTATTCGACCGGCTTGATCTTGCCCAGCGGAATGAAGCCGAGCGAGGCCTTGCCCCTGACCACCTTCAGCGGCATGGACGGTTCGTTGCCGAGCACCGCCAGGGCAGAAAAACCCTGCTCGATCTGGCTTTTCTGCTCGGGTATGGCGGTGCCGAGGATGGCCGCCACCGCCTTCGGGTCCTTCAACCTGATCATCAGGTCGGCGTTGACCAGGCCCTCGGCATCGACCGAGAGCGGTCCCGAAACGGTGATGCGCGCCGTCCCCGACGACAGATCAAGGTTGCGGATTTCGATCGCCTGGCCACGAAGGCTCTTCACCCGCGTGCCGATCAGTGCGACGCCGTTCTTCAATGTCACGTCGCCGCTGGCATCGAGCGCCGGAAGCACGCGCCCGCCAAGTGCGTCGGGGTCGACCTCGAGATCGCCGAAACTGCCGAGATAGTCGATATCCTCGCCGTTGGGCTGCAACTGACCTGATGCCTTGCCGGCACTGAACAGTTGCACCGGATCGGTATCGTCGGCCGGATCGGTCTGGCCGGAAAGGCCCTCTGCCTCCAGCGAAATCCGCCGCGGCAGCGGCCACCACAATTTGAAATTGGCCTGCAGATTGTCCCAGTCGATCCACAGCGGCACCATGTCCGGCACGGAGGTCCTGAGCGGGCCGCGCAGATTGGCAACCGGCGACAGAGGCTGGATGATCTGGGCGGCTGCGTTGAAACTGCCGGCTGAGGCCGCAATGTTCTTGGCATCGTCCTCATAGGCGAGGTTGTCGCAGGAGACGGTAAAGCTCAAGGGATAGCCGCTGACCTGGAGATTGGCGCAGCCGGCCTCGACGCCATTCTTGTTGAGCGTGGCAACCGCCTTGTCGGCCTCGCTCCTGACGCGGTCAGCCAGATAGAACCAGCCGCCGCTGTAGAGGGCGAACAGCACGACGATGAATGCTGCAAGCCAGATCAGGCGGCGACGTTTGTTCGGCTGGCGTTCGTCACTTGACGTCATGCTTTGGCTCTCGTTAACGCATGGGTATTGCGGACGGGTAGTCGATTCCGCCAGGTGGACAGACGAATAGTTAGACGGGACGGGCGGAAAAAACACCGGTCCGGGTGCGGTGTTGGCATCTTTTGCAATCAGGCGCGGCGATATGGGCGATTTTTGGGTGTTTGGCTATGGCTCGCTGATCTGGCGGCCGGGATTCGCGCATGTCGAAACACAGCGTGCCCGCCTGCATGGCTACCGGCGCTCGCTCTGCGTCTATTCCTTCGTGCATCGCGGCACGCGCGAGCGGCCGGGGCTGGTGCTCGGCCTCGATCGTGGCGGGTCCTGCGTCGGCCTCGCATTCCGCGTCCCCGGCGACTTGCGCGACGAGGTTATGGCCTATCTGCGCGAGCGCGAGCTGGTCACCAATGTCTATCTGGAGCGTCTGCTCAAGGTTCGCCTCGACGGCGGCGGTACGGTCGACGCGGTGGTTTACATTGTCGACCGCCAGCACGAGCAATATGCCGGAGCGCTCGACGCTGCAGATGCGGCGGCCGTGGTGCGCGGTGCGGTCGGCCAGTCCGGCAACAACGAGGACTATGTGCTGAGCACGCTGGAGCATCTCGAGGCGCTGGGCATTCGCGATCATTGGCTGGAAGAGGTGGCGCTGCAGGTCGCGCCTTTGTGAAGCTGGCTCTGCGGAAAAAGGCCGTCAGGCCTTTGACCTCGTTCAGGCAAGACCTAGGTT
>NZ_RZPL01000442.1:0-4840 GCF_004022805.1 Mesorhizobium sp. M7A.F.Ca.CA.002.04.1.1
CCTGATCTTCATGGATCAAGCGATCGGCGGTGCCGGCGACGGGCTGCTCGACAGCGTGGCGCTCGGCAATCTTCCAGGCATTGGCATGGTCGTGATCGACGGCGAGGTGCGGACAGGCCGGAGCAGAAATACGCCTCCGGCGATGCGGGTGCCGGAAGTCCTGGCGGCCTGACGGTCAGCCGACGCCGTCAATGCCGACAATCTTGTCCTTGGTCAGCCCGCCGACGCGCGGGTGCGGCCTGCCGGAATCGGTGACGGCGATAGCGACGACGATCTCGTCGGCACGCGGTGCGTCGGGAACACGAACCTCCATGCCGTCGAAATGGCTGCGCACCCGCGCCGCGTCCTTGTGGCCGAGCGGAATATCGAGCGGCACGCCGAGGCCGCCGCGCTTCTTCGATGAGGGAATGAGCGCGGCGCCCTTGCCGAGCACGTCGCGGAACGGGGCGCCGAGCTTTGGATGAAGGATGGCGGCGGCATGTTCGAGCTCGCCATCGGCGCCGACGGCGGCCGCCTTGCCGAAGCTCTCGACCCGGTTGCCGGCAATGCCCAGAGCAGCGACGGCGCGCCTGGGCAAGATATCTCCCAACGCTTCGCCGATGGCGCTGAGTGCCGACAGATCCTCGACGTAGGTACCCGCATAGGGGTTGCGGATGACCGCAATGGCTGCGGCACGCCGCGTCGGCGGATCGACGGGCCGCCCGCCTTCGATCCGGGTTTCCTCGACGATGGTGATGATACGGCGGATTTCCGGGCTCATCGCAGTCCGTCCTCACCCTTGATGTCGGCGGCGGCAAGGCCGCCGACCCGTGCATGAACGCGTGCGCCGGTGGTCATCGCCAGGATGACCGCCATTTCATCGCTGCGCGGCGCATCGGCAATGCCGATCTCGATTGCATCGAAATGGCTGCGCACATAGGAGGCGTTTATGTGCGTGATCGGGATGTCGATGCGCGTTCCGGGGCCGCCGACTTTCTTGGTCGAAGGCACGATCGCCTTGGCATTGCCGAGCAGTTCGCGCATCGCGTAGCCGCCCGGATTGTGCCAGAGCGCGCCATGTTCAAGCTCGCCGGCGGCGCCGACTATGGCACCCTTGCCATAACCTTCGATGGCCTGGCCGCCCTCACCAATGGAGTCGATCAGGCGCCGAGCCATATCGAGACCGAGCGGCTTCAGGTCTTCCATGAAGCCGGTGATCTCTTCGACATAGCGTCCGGCAAAAGGGTTGGCGATGAGCGCGACGATCGCGCCTCGCTTGAGCGGACGTGCCGCGTGGGGTCCGCCCTCATGGAATATCTCTTCGATCTGAACCAGAAATTTCCTGACCACCACAGCCGGCATTGTTCTCTTCCTTCATCCCGTCGTTCATAAAACTCGTTAGAGTATCAACAATTATGCCTATCGACATTTGTCAAGCACAGACGTCGAGCAAGCGGGCGAAGGGCCAAGAAAACTGCATCGGATGACGATTGACAGCCTGTTAAGCCGCTCCTAAACTCATATGACCATCAACGAACTCGCCGTTGTCCCGGCGATGTGTGGGGGATGGTCAAAGCGTGGCTTCAAAAGCTGAAAAAAGCTGAAGGGGAATGACATGAAAAGGGCGCTCAAGAGTTTATTTCTGGCCGGCACGATGCTTGCCATTTCGTTCGGACCGGCCGCCGCACAGGCCAAGGTTTCCGTGGCCGCGATCTCGGGATATTTCGCACAGGGTTTTGGCGTTTCGATCGTCAACGGCCTCAACAAGGCCAAGACCGATTTCGGCATCGACCTCAAGCTGGTCGACACCGGCAATCGCGCGCTCGACTACCAGCAGCAGTTCGAGAATCTCGCCAAGGGCAAGCAATACGACCTCATCTTCGTGATGGGCTGGGAGTTGGTGGACTCGCTGCAAAAGGTCAGCGCCGAATATCCCGACCAGCGCTTCGTGTTCATCGATGGCGTCCTCGACAACCCCAAGATGATCTACGCCAATTTCGCCGAGGAGCAGGGATCCTTCGTCGCCGGCGCGCTTGCTGGCATGATCGAAGCTAAGGGCACCGCCTTCGACAAGATCGGCGACGGCAAGGCCATCGGCTTTGTCGGCGGCCGCGATATCCCGGTGATCCGCAACTTCCTGGGCGGCTACGAGCAAGGCGCCAAATATGCCGCGCCCGACGTCAAGGTGAACTCCGTCTTCGCCGGAACCTTCGACGACCCGGCCAAGGGAAGCGAACTTGCCCAGGCGCTTTACGGCCAAGGCTCCGACATTGTCTACAACGTCGCCGGCCCGACGGGTGAAGGCGTGATGCAGGCAAGTGCCGCGGTCGACAAATATTCGATCGGCGTCGACATCGACATGTGCGGCTCGGCCCCCGGAAATGTGCTCGCCAGCATGCTGAAGCGCGGCGACATCGCCGTCTATACGCTGATCAAGGACGAGGTCGAGGGCCGCAAGATCACCGCCGGCACCCGCACTTTCGACCTCGCCTCGGGCGGTGTCGAGGTCAAGGTCTGCGATGACATCGCCGCCAAGATCCCGGCAGAGATGACCGCCAAGCTCGACGAGATCAAAAAGGGCATCGTCGACGGCAAGATCGTGATCGCCAAGGCGAAATAAGCCAACACCAGCGCCTCCCTCCCAAGAAAGCGCTAGACTGATCCGCCGCGGCTTGCCGCGGCGGATCAGTGTCCAATCTGCGAGAGCCATGTTGTCGAACACGCCGGGGTCGCCGACCCTCCACAGCAATGCCGCGATGGCCGTCGAGTTGACCGGCATCACCAAGCGTTTTGGCGCATTCGTGGCCAATGACGGCATCGACCTTGCGGTCCGCCGCGGCGAGATCCACGCCATCATCGGCGAGAACGGTGCCGGCAAGACGACGCTGATGAACATCCTGTTCGGCCTCTTGCAGCCGGACGAAGGCTCGATCCGGCTGAACGGTGAAGAGATCGTGATCGCCGATCCGTCCGTCGCGATAAAGGCCGGCCTCGGCATGGTTCACCAGCATTTCAAGCTGGTTCCCTCGCTCTCGGTTGCCGACAACGTCTTTCTCGGCATGGAAATCCGTCGCCATGGACTTATCGACCACGCTGCGCAGGTGGCGCGAACGCGCGACCTGTCGAAGCGCTTCGGCCTGCAGGTCGATCCGACCGAGCGCGTCGGGCTGCTCTCGGTCGGCATAGAGCAACGCATCGAAATCCTGAAGGTCCTGGTGCGCGGCGCGCGCACCATCATCCTCGACGAACCGACCGCGGTGCTGACGCCGCAGGAAAGCCGCGAACTGTTCCAGACGCTGCGCAGCTTCGTGGCCGAGGGCATGACGGTGATCTTCATTTCGCATCACCTGGAAGAGGTGATGGAAGTGTCCGACACGGTGACGGTGCTGCGCAACGGCAGGAAGGTGGCGACCCGGCCGACGGCCGAGCTCAGCAAGGACCAGTTGGTGCACATGATGGTCGGCCGCGAGGTCAGCTTCGACCGCCGGCCGCGCGCTTCGCTGCACGGCGACGTAGTGCTCGAAGTGAAGGATCTGTGGGCGCGCGACGATCGCCTGCTGCCGGCCCTTCGCGATGCCAGTTTCACGGTCCGCTCCGGCGAGGTGGTGGGGATCGCGGGTGTGGCCGGCAATGGACAGACGGAGCTGGCGGAAGTGCTTTCGGGCCTGCGGCCGGCAAGCCATGGCGGGGCCTGGCTGAAGGGCCAGAATCTCACCGATCTCTCGCCCGCCGCGATCCGCCAGGCAGGCCTCGCCCATGTTCCAGGCGACCGCATGGTACGCGGGGTCGATCGCAACGCTTCGATAGCGGCCAACACCCTGATGGGCCGCCAGCATCGTGCACCATGGAGTCGTGGCGGCATGCTCAACTGGAATGCCATAAATCAAAACGCCGAAACGCTGATCAAGAGCTTCGATATTCGCGCGCGCGGACCGAGCGATGCGGTCAAGCGGCTTTCGGGCGGAAACATCCAGAAGGTCGTTCTGGCACGCGAATTCACCAATGGCGCCGATTTCCTGCTGATCGACCAGCCGACGCGCGGCGTCGACATCGGCGCCCAGGAGGCCATTCATGACGAGATCATGCGCCAGCGCGCCGCCGGCCGCGCGATCCTGCTGATTTCCGTGCAACTCGACGAACTGGCCGCCCTTGCCGACCGCATCCTGGTGATGTTCAACGGGCGGATCATGGGCGAGGTCTCTGGCGATGACGCCGACGAGGAGCGCATCGGCATGATGATGGCAGGCGTGGCCGCACCGGAATTCGCCGCGGAGACCGCATCATGAAAGACCATTTGCATGCCGTTTCCGGCCAGGTCATCGCCATCGGCGTGGCACTGCTGATGGGCGCGATCATCATCCTCATGGTCGGCGAAAGCCCGGTGCGTGTGTTCATGACACTGTTGCGCGGCGCCTTCGGCGATCAGGAGAAGATTGCCGGGACCTTGCTGCAGACGACGCCGATCCTGATCTGCGGTGTCGCTGCCTGCATCGGCTTGCGCGGCGGCATGTTCAACGTCGGCATCGAGGGCCAGCTGTTCCTCGGCGGCTTCGCCGCCGCCTGGGTCGGCTTTGCCATGCCCCTGCCCGCGGGCATCCACACGCTGGCAGCACTGGCGCTGGCGATCGTGGCAGGCGCGGCCTGGGTCGCCATCCCCGCCTATTTCCGCGCCCGCTACAACACCAACGAGGTCGTCTCGACGATCCTGTCGAACTACGTGGCGGTGCTGCTCACATCCTATTTCACCATCTTCCTGTTCAAGCGGCCGGGCGGCTGGTCGGAGACGCCGCCGATCCTGGCGACATCCTATCTGCCGGAGATCTTCACTTTTTCGCGGTTGAACTGGGGCCTGGTCATTGGC
>NZ_RZPL01000443.1:0-4836 GCF_004022805.1 Mesorhizobium sp. M7A.F.Ca.CA.002.04.1.1
CACCAGATGGTCCTGTCCGGCAGCCTTGGCGCCGATCAGCCGTGCCGCCAGATAGTGTGATTTCGTTGCGGTCGTTCTCAGTGCCATGCTGGCCGCGACTGCCTTGTTCGTGTCGCCGAGCATGAGCTCACCGACGAACAGCCCATAGTCCCACCATGTCGGGTGTCCGCTGAAGGTCTCCGCCGCATGATCGAGGATCGGCGTTCCCTCGGCGTAGCGTCCGGCGAAGATCAGCCCGTAACCGTAAGCGGCGGCCATGCCGAGATCGTAGGGGTTGAGTTCATAGGCCTTGCGCATCCAGCGGATTGATTCGTCCGTATTGCCGAGGTGCGAACTGACATAGCCGTAGGCGCGATGCGCATAAGGGCTGGTCGGACCCATCTGCACGCCGCGATGGGCAAACTCGACGGCTGTTTCAATCGTCGCGTTGGGCGGATAGGCGTAATGATCGGACACCGCCTCGAGATGCAGGGAAGCAAGTTCCGAATAGACGAGCGAGGACTTGGTTCCACCATTGGCCAGCTTCTCGAGGCAACGATAGGCCGCCTCATGGGTCCTGGCGTTCTGGTCGAGGTAATATTTGCCGTTGAGCAGCAGGCACTGCGTCAGACCGTTTGGCGTGCCGGTCTGCTCGATATAGTTGTAGATGGTGCCGGAGGCGGGGAGTGCCGAGCTCAGCATGTCGGCAATACGGTCTTCGACCGCCGCAGGTGCGCTGTCGGCAGGGGTGAGATTGCGCGATAGAAGCACCCGTCCGGACGCCATGCTTTGCAGTTCTATCGTGATATCGCCCGCGTCCGGTCCGGGCAGGATGTCGAATATGAAGCTCGCAGCGTCGTCGGCTGGATCGTTGACGGTGTCGCGGCCGATGAAGTCGATCGTATCGAAGCCACTCAGGCCGGCGCGCAGCGATGCGGCGACACGGCTGGCGTCGGAGCCGTCAGCCTTGAGTCCGATATAGACTTGCGGCAGGGCGTCAGCCCTTGCCGACGATGTGATGCTTGCGGTTGCGCCAGCGGTCTCCGGCGTTGCCGAGATGTCGCCGCCTGCCAGCAAGGCAGTGCTGCCCTGGCGAAGGATCAGTACGCCCAGCATGGCGATGACCAGGGCGATCGCCATCCAGAAAAAGCGGAGATGGCGCGCCACCGAGGGGGCAGGCGAAGTCGGTACGGAAGTCAGAGACATCGCCTCCGGCGTGCCCGTGCCGGCTTCGTTTGACCGATCGGCGGATGCGGCGCCGTCCAGCCTGAGTTCGGGAACAGCCTCGGCAATATCCGGCAGGCGGATCGCATTCGATTCATAGGCAGGAACATAGCCGCCGCGCGGAATGGCGATGCGGACCGGTTCGGCAATTCCCTCATTGGCGAAATAGTGCTGCAGAAGCTCGCGCAGCCTGCCTGCCTGCACCCGCACCACGGCATCGGTGGACGGGTCGAAATCGCCGTCCTTGCCGAAAACATCCATGGCAATGGAAAAGCCCTTGAGCCTGTCGGCTTCGCCGGCCTGTTCACGTTCGACAAGATAGCGTAGCAGCTTGCGCGCGCGTTCGGATCGGCCGAACGTTTGGCTGGCAAGCAGTCGCTCCAGTGTCTCGCGCACTGCGGGGGCGGCAGGCGTGGCATGCTGCAAGTGTCGATCCTCTCGAAGTCGGCACAGGTTGAGGCGCGATCATATAGGTCCCGCACCACCACACAAGTATACACCCCATTATGCGATCACGTACCCACCGGATAATTCCGCGGTGGTTAACGGCCCGAAAGGTCGGAACCGATCACCAGATTGGACGGTTCCGATCTTTGTTCCCGTCGGGCGTCAGCCGGCTTTTTTGCCGACGATACGGTTGGCGGCGGACATCACTGCTTCCAGCGAGGCGGCGACGATGTTGGTGTTGATGCCTGCGCCGAACAGCTTGCCGCCGGGATATTCCATCTCGACATAGGAAATGGCCGACGCGTTCGAGCCGCGCTGCATCGAGTGCTCGGAATAGTCGAGCACCGACATCTCGACACCGAGATGACGTGACAGCGCATCGACGAAGCCGTCGATCGGGCCGGTGCCTGTGCCCGATATCGTCAGTTCCTTGCCGTTGTCGAGGATGACCGCCTCGACGACGCGCCGGCCCTTGATCTCGGTGCTGGGATAGGTGTGGTGATCGAGGAATTTCAGCCGCGCGCCGGGCTGGTCGACATAGGTCTCGAGAAAGCGCTCGTAGATGCGCCTGGCCGGCACTTCCTTGCCCTCGGCATCGGTGATCGCCTGGATTTCCTGGCTGAACTCGATCTGCAGGTTGCGCGGCAAATTGAGGCCGTAATCGGCCTGCAGCACATAGGCGATGCCGCCCTTGCCGGACTGCGAATTGATGCGGATGATGGCTTCGTAGCTGCGTCCGACATCGGCCGGGTCGATCGGCAGATAGGGCACTTCCCACAGACTCGTATTGGCCTTCTTCAGCGCCTTCATGCCCTTGTTGATGGCATCCTGGTGCGAACCGGAAAAGGCGGTGTAGACGAGTTCGCCGACATAGGGGTGGCGCTCGGGGATCTTCAACTGGTTCGAATATTCATAGACGTCCTTCATCCGGTTGATGTCCGAGCAGTCGATCAACGGATCGACACCTTGCGTGTACATGTTCAGCGCCAGCGTGACGATGTCGACATTGCCGGTGCGCTCGCCATTGCCGAACAGCGTGCCTTCGACACGGTCGGCGCCGGCCATCAGGCCGAGCTCGGTGGTGGCGATGCCGGTGCCGCGGTCATTGTGCGGATGCAGCGAGACCAGCAGGTTCTCCCGGTTGTCGAGGTTGCGGCACATCCACTCGATGCGATCGGCATAGATGTTGGGTGTCGACATCTCGACCGTCGAGGGCAGGTTGATGATCAGCTTGTTGTCAGCGGTCGGCCTGACGATCTCGGTGACGGCGTTGCAGATCTCCAGCGCAACTTCCAGCTCGGTGCCGGTAAAGCTTTCCGGCGAATACTCGAAACGAAAGCCTCCGCCGGCCTTGGCCGCCATGTCGGTGATCATCTTGGCGGCGTCGGTGGCGATCCGCTTGATGCCGCCGACGTCCTTCTCGAAGACGACGCGACGCTGCAATTCGCTGGTCGAATTGTAGAAATGGACGATCGGGTTGGTGGCGCCCTTCAGCGCCTCGAAGGTGCGGGTGATCAGCTCCGGCCGGCACTGCACCAGCACCTGCAGCGAGACATCGGCGGGTACGTTGCCTTCCTCGATGCACCAGCGGGCAAAGTCGAAATCGGTCTGCGATGCCGACGGGAAGCCGATCTCGATCTCCTTGAAGCCCATGTCGAGCAGCAGGCCGAACATGCGTGCCTTGCGCTCATGGCCCATAGGATCGATCAGCGCCTGGTTTCCGTCGCGCAGGTCGACCGAGCACCAGATCGGCGCCTTGTCGATAACCTTCGAGGGCCAGGTGCGATCGGTGAGACCGACGGTCGGATAGGGCTGATATTTGCGAGCCGCGTCGGGCATGCCTTTGGCCGAATCCGTGTCGGCTACCGCGGCATCGGAGCGGATCTCTTCTCGTGCGTTCATCGTCGTTTCTCCCGGCGGCTCATGGATCCACCTTCAGGTGGATTGATGGCGAGCGGCGCCTTTACCAGAATTTCGTTCGCTTGATGTGATTGCCAAGGAGCATGCGCTTGCGCGGCGGTTCGACCGCCGGGCGCTCCTTCAGCGAACCCGGCGATCGCCGATAAGGCCGAGAAGAAGCAGGGTCGAAGCCAGCGCGCGCACGGTCTCGCCGGAAAAACCGGTCGGACGGGAAGCGTTGCTGGCGCGCGTGTTCATGGCGGTTCTCTTACAGGAGCGGCTTGTGGGAGGCAAGTGGGCCGCGGGCCGTGTCGTAAGCACATGAGTTGTCCGGATTAGCACGTGAGTTGTCCGGTTTCATAGCCAGCGAATGGAGGCTGGGGATGAAGCGGGCCGCAGGCCGTGCAGGACAACGAATCCGGGTTAACGGGCTTCTTCGGAGCCTTTGCCGGCGCGTTGGCCGACGAAGCGTCAAACGAAAAACCCGCCTGTGCGGCGGGTCACTGGCGCAAATCAGCACCATGGATGAAAATGTACCTTAGCTGAGGGCAGGGAGTCAAGAAAAAATTCCTATCATTAAAAACTTTCGGCACAAAGGCTGCCAACACCGCCGAACTGACTGCCGCCGCCAGGCCTTTGTTCAGCTGAGTTCGGCAGGCCGTGTCGTAAGCAGTCGTCCGGATTAGGCAGCAGATGAGTTGTCCGATTTGTCTGTCGGCTGGTTGAGACGGGCGGCACCCCGACGCGCGTGCTCTTCCCCAGGCGCGGCAAATGCGCCAGACTTGGGCGACGGGTTGCGATGTCCAGTCGCCGGGAGGGGTCGTCCATGAATTTCGTGTTCTTCTCGCCGCATTTTCCCGCCAATGGCGCGGATTTCTGCGACCGTTTGAAGAAGGCCGGGGCCAGGCTGCTCGGTATCGGCGACGCGCCCTATGACGCGCTCGACGCCAAGCTGAAGGCGGCGCTCAGCGAGTACTACCGTGTCGCCGACATGGAGGACTATGATCCGGTGTTCCGGGCAATGGGGCATTTCATCCACAAGTGGGGCCGCATCGACCGCTTTGAATCGCTCAACGAACACTGGCTGGAGCTGGAAGCCAACATCCGCACCGATTTCAACATCTACGGCACCAAGCTCGATTTCGTGAAGAACCTGAAGCGCAAGAGCCGCATGCGTGCCTTCTTCCGCAAGAGCGGCGTCGACACCATCGCGCAGCGCAAATGTTCCGACCGCGCCGGGGCCATGACCTTCATCCGGCGCGTTGGCTATCCGGTGGTGGTCAAGCC
>NZ_RZPL01000444.1:0-4834 GCF_004022805.1 Mesorhizobium sp. M7A.F.Ca.CA.002.04.1.1
GCAATGCGCCGATCAAGATGGCGATCGAAGCCGGCATCCGCCAGGGATGGGATCATCTGATCGGCTCAGACGGCATCTTCGTCGGCATGACCCGCTTCGGCGCGTCGGGCACGATCGAGCAACTCTATCCGCATTTCGGCATTACCGCCGAGGCCGCGGCCAAGGCGGCGGAAGCCCGCCTGCACGCCAAGTAAGATTCTGGGCCAGTTCGGCGAAACCGCGAAAACGGCTTCGCCGGGCTGGCTCAACTTAATCGATTTAAATCCACGCCAGTGCGGCTGGATTCTTTCTGCTTCCGCCGCTATGAAACTGCAGACCCCTCGTCCGCCCTCCAACTCCCAGGGAGAGAATTATGACCGTCAGAGTTGCCATCAACGGATTTGGCCGCATCGGCCGCAACATCCTGCGCGCTATCCATGAATCCGGCCGCAAGGACATCGACGTCGTCGCCGTCAACGACCTCGGCCCAGTCGAGACCAATGCGCACCTCTTGCGCTATGACAGCGTGCACGGCCGCTTCCCGCATGAAGTCTCGGTATCCGGCGACCAGATCACCGTCGGCAAGGAGACGTTCAAGGTCACCGCGATCAAGGATCCGACGCAGTTGCCGTGGAAGGAACTCGGCATCGACATCGCGCTCGAATGCACCGGCATCTTCACCGCCCGCGACAAGGCAGCGGCACACCTGACCGCCGGCGCCAAGCGCGTCATCGTTTCGGCCCCTGCCGAAGGCGCCGACCTCACCGTGGTCTACGGCATCAACCACGACCAGTTGACCAAGGATCATATCGTCATCTCGAATGCCTCGTGCACCACCAACTGCCTGGCGCCGCTGGCAGCCGTGCTGCACGAAACGGTCGGCATCGAAAAAGGCATGATGACGACGATCCACTCCTACACCGGCGACCAGCCGACGCTGGACACCATGCACAAGGATCTCTACCGCGCCCGCGCCGCGGCGCTGTCGCAGATCCCGACCTCGACCGGTGCCGCCAAGGCGATCGGCTTGGTGCTGCCCGACCTCAAGGGCAAGCTCGACGGCATCTCGATCCGCGTGCCGACCCCGAACGTCTCGGTCGTCGATTTCAAGTTCATCGCCAAGCGGTCGACCACGGTGCAGGAGATCAACGAAGCGGTGATCGCCGCCTCCAACGGCAAGCTCAAGGGCATTCTCGGCGTCACCCATCACCCGAACGTGTCGATCGACTTCAACCACGATCCGCGCTCCTCGATCATGGCGCTCGACCAGACCAAGGTGATGGACGGCAATTTCGTATCGGTGCTCTCCTGGTACGACAATGAATGGGGTTTCTCCAACCGCATGGGCGACACATCGGTCGCCTTCGGCAAGACCATCGCCTGATCACAAAGCCCTCTTTTCGAGACTTGGAACGCCCGGCTTTGCCCGGGCGTTTTTCATGAGCGCAGCTTGCGCCTTCCCAAATTGTGTCCCGGGCGCCAAAACATCCGAAAATCAGCGGCATAGACCAAAAAGCCACCCTGCCGCCTTGCACTGGTCACGTCTTCGCCCCACTCTCTCGCAAAGCAGGAGACAGACAAATTTGAGGGGCTGATTTCAGGATGGAGCATGCGATCTATCTCGTCACGCTGGTCGGCACAGCGCTTGTCGTCGCCGCCGCGTTTTCGAGCCTGATCGCCTTCCGCTTCGGCGCCCCTCTTCTGCTCCTGTTCCTCTGCATTGGCCTCGCCACCGGCACCGACGGTCTCGGCATCCAGTTCGACAATGCCCGCATCGCCTATTTTGCCGGCTCACTGGCGCTGGCCGTCATCCTGTTCGATTCCGGCTTCGGCACGCCGCTCAACGCCTTGCGGCAGGCAGCCGGCCCGGCGTTGTCGCTGGCGACCTTCGGCGTAATTCTGACCACCGGCCTGTTCGGCGCCGCCGCCCACTATCTGCTCGACCTCACCTGGCTGGAATCCTTCCTGCTCGGCGCCGCCGTCGCCTCCACCGATGCGGCCGCCGTGTTCTTCCTGCTGCGTGCCGGCGAGATCAATCTGCGCGAACGCGTGCGCTCGACGCTCGAGGTGGAATCCGGCACCAATGACCCCATCGCCATCTTCCTGACCATCACGCTGGTCGAGATCATCGCCGCTCATGCCAATCCCGAGACCAACGTCCTGGTCACCAGCCTTTTCCTCGGCTTCCTCCTCAACATGGGCCTTGGCGCTGTCGTCGGCGTGCTCGGCGGCCTCGCCATCGTGCGTCTCGTCGACCGGCTCAATCTCGACCATGGCCTGCTGCCGATCTTCGTGCTGACCTTGTCGTTGATGGTCTTTGCCGCCGCCGGCGCCATTGGCGGCTCTGGCTTCCTGGCGGTCTATATCGCCGGCCTCATCTCGGGCAATTCCGATATCCGCGCCGTCACCATCCTCAAGCGCTTCCAGGACGGCATGTCATGGCTGGCACAGATCATCATGTTCCTCATCCTCGGCCTGTTCGCGACGCCCTCGCAATTCCCGGCGATCATGGTGCCGGCGGTGCTGCTCGGCCTGTTCCTGATGTTCGTGGCGCGGCCGGTCGCCGTCTGGCTCTGCCTGATCCCGTTCCGCATGCCGCGCCCCGAAGTCGCCTTTGTCTCGTGGGTCGGCCTGCGCGGCGCGGTGTCGATCCTGCTCGCCATCACCCCGCTGCTCGGCGGGCTGGAAAATGGCCGTGTCATCTTCAACACCGCCTTCATCATCGTTCTGGTTTCGCTGGTCATCCAGGGCTGGACGGTCGGACCGCTGGCGCGCCGCCTCGGTTTGATCGTGCCGGCGCGGCTCGGACCGCTGGACAAGGTCGAGCTGGAATTGCCGGGTTCGGCCCATCACGAGCTTCTCGCCTATCGCGTCGCACCCGGCAGCCCGGTGGCGCGCGGCGAGCGCATCCCACGCTGGGCGCGACCCTCGCTGGTGCTGCGTGACGGCCGTTCGATGCGCTTCCAGGACATGGGCCGGCTCGCCGCCGGCGACCAGGTCTACATTTTCGTCCCGGATCGCTATCCGCGCCTGCTCGACAAGCTGTTCGCCAGCCGTGCCGTGGTCGATCCCGAAGATGCCGATTTCTTCGGCGCCTTCGCCGTCGATCCAGCGCGCCCCGCCGCCGAACTGGAAGCAGCCTATACGCCGGGCCTGACCGAAGCGGAGCAAAAGCTCACCGTTGGAGCGCTGGTCACGGCGCGGCTCGGCGGCCATGCCGAATATGCCGACCGCGTCCTGCTCGGCCCGATAGAACTGATCGTCCGCGACGTCGACGACAAGGGGAAGATCATAGGCCTCGGCCTGTCGTTCGAGCCGACCGCGCCGGTGGCGCGGGTGCCGGTCTTCCTCAGCGCCGGAGAAATCGGCGACCGTCTTTCCGCCTTCATCCGCAATTGGCGCAAGCCGACCGAGGCGCAGGCGGACGAGGCGCGGGCGGACGAGAAACCGGCCCCAGAGCCAGCGCCGGAAAAGGCAGCAACCGAAAGCTGACAAACCCGCTATTGAGCGGAGCCATTCATCCGCCCGCCAGTGCAAGATCGTGCCCACTTCAAAATTTCGGTTCGAGCGCGCCCTAAGCCTTGCATCGTCGCCGATGCGGGGTATGGTCCCCCGGTTTTTCGCGAAAGGAACCCGCATGGCCGCCTTCAAGACACTCGACGATATCGGCAACATCAGCGGCAAGCGCGTGCTGGTGCGCGTCGACCTCAACGTGCCTGTCACTGAGGGCAAAGTCACCGACGCCACCCGCATCGAACGCATCGCACCGACCATCGCCGAGCTATCGGCCAAGGGCGCCAAGGTCATCCTGCTCGCCCATTTCGGCCGACCCAAGGATGGGCCTTCGCCCGAATTCTCGCTGGAGCCGATCGCCAAAGCCACGGCAGAAGTGCTCGGCCGCCCCGTCGGTTTCGCCTCGGATTGCGTCGGCGACACGGCCGGAAGCGCTGTCGCCGCCATGAACAAGGGCGACGTGCTGCTGCTCGAAAACACTCGCTTCTACAAGGCCGAAGAAAAGAATGACCCGGCCTTCACCGAAAAACTCGCCGCCAATGGCGATATCTTCGTCAACGACGCCTTCTCGGCCGCGCACCGCGCGCATTCTTCGACCGAGGGGCTGGCGCATCTGTTGCCGGCTTTTGCCGGCCGCACCATGCAAGCCGAGCTTGAGGCGCTGGAGAAGGGCTTGGGAAAACCGGTTCGTCCGGTCGTCGCCATTGTCGGCGGCGCCAAGGTCTCGACCAAGATCGATCTGTTGATGAACTTGGTGAAGAAGGTCGACGCGCTGGTCATCGGCGGCGGCATGGCCAACACCTTCCTCGCCGCGCGCGGCACCGATGTCGGCAAATCGCTGTGCGAGCATGATCTCGCCTCAACCGCCAAGCAGATCATGATCGAGGCGGCCGAGGCCGGCTGCGCCATCATCCTGCCGGTCGACGGCGTCGTCGCCAGGGAGTTCAAGGCGGGCGCGGCCTGCGAGACCGTCGCCATCTCCGATGTGCCGGCCGACGGGATGATCCTCGATGTCGGCGCCAAAACCGTGACGACCATCGGCGAATGGATCGACCGCGCCGCGACACTGGTCTGGAACGGCCCGCTCGGCGCCTTCGAGATCGCGCCCTTCGACCATGCGACGGTGGCGGCGGCCAAGCATGCGGCGTCGCGCACCAAGGAAGGCAAGCTGGTCTCGGTCGCAGGCGGTGGCGATACGGTCGCGGCGCTCAACCACGCCGGCGTCGCCGACGACTTCACCTATGTCTCGACCGCAGGCGGCGCCTTCCTGGAGTGGATGGAAGGCAAGCCGCTGCCCGGCGTCGATGTGTTGAAGCGCTGAGGCTCCGAGGCGATCAACACT
>NZ_RZPL01000445.1:0-4815 GCF_004022805.1 Mesorhizobium sp. M7A.F.Ca.CA.002.04.1.1
GTCGCGGCTGTCGGTGGCGTCGGGGCTGATGAGCGATCTGACGGGGATGTGAACCGTCGATGATTGCCACACGCGTTGTCGGGTGCGTGTGGCGCCTTTTCCAATGTTATCGGCGCTTGGCGTTCAGCAAGCTCACCAGGAATGTTTGAGGGTGCCGACGATTTTCAGCCGGTCGCCGTAGAATTCGGTCCCGTAATAGCTGGTTGTCAGATACTTCCGGTCGAACAGGTTCGTTGCGTTCAAGGCCAACGTCACGTCCTTGGTCATCTTGTAGCTAATCGCCGCATCCACCAGTGCGTAGCCGCCAATCGAAATGGTGTTCGCGTCATCCCCGTAGGTTTGTCCGATATAGCGCAGGCCACCGCCGATGGTCAGGTCGCCACGCGGTCCTTCCTCGGGAAGCGTGTAGTCGACCCAGGCTGACGCCAGGTGGCGAGGAACGCGCTGCGGCCGATTGCCGGCATTCCCGCCAATGCCGTCTTCCAGGATCTCGGCATCCCAGTAGGAATAGGCAAGCGTCAGGTTCAAGTTTTCCGCGATGGCGGCCTTGCCCTCGAGTTCGATGCCGCGGACGCCAACCTTGCCGATCTGCTGCTGGACAACAGGCGTGACATAGGTCGGAACATTGGTTTGGGTAAGGTCGAAGACCGCGGCTGTGAACAGGCCGTCGAAGCCGTCGGGCTTGTACTTGATGCCTGCCTCATACTGTTTGCCCTCCTGAGGCTTCAACGAGCCCGAGACCGCATACCCGTTGGCGCTTGGCGACACGAGCGGCTGGAAGCTTTCCGAATAGTTGGCGTAGACCGCGAGGTTCGGCGTGAATTTGTAGGTCAGGCCGGCGCGCTTGGTGAAGGCCGATGCGGTGTCGTCGTCCTGCGTTCCCAGGTCGAGATAATCAGCTGTCGTCTGCACGCGGTCCCAGCGCCCGCCCAGGGTGACGATCCAGCGGTCGTCAAACGTCAATTGCTCCTGGGCATAGACACCGACCGCCTGCTGCTTGACCCGCCAGTTCACATAGGGGCCGAGGTTGATGCAGGACAGACCGCAATAGGTCGGGTTGTCGATGTCGATGGGGCCGGCAGTGCCGAAGAGGATGTTTTCGCGGGTGTTGTCGTTGGCGTAGTCGACGCCGACAAGCGTCTTGCTGGCGACCCGGTCCCAGCCCGTATCGTATTGCAACTGATTGTCGAAGGCATAGCGGTTGGACAGGCCGCCGACGGAAAATGCCGTGCGGTCCGCCGTGGGGTCAAGCGACGCGCCGTAGACCTCGGCGTAGTCGAGGCTCAAATGCGTGTAGCGGGCATTGGAGCGGAAGGTGAGATTCTCGTTGAATTCATGTTCGAACTGGTAGCCGATATCGACCTGCTCGGTGTTGAAGCGGTTGAAATCCGGCTCGCCCAGGAAGGTGCCGATGTCGATATTGGCGCCGGCGGGGGTGCCGCGTGCGCCTGTGCCATCTCGCTTGTAATAGTCAGTCAGGATGGTGAGCGAGGTTCCTTCCTCGGGCTTGATGGTCAACGCGGGTGCGATGTAAAGCCGGTCGTCGTTGGAATAATCCCATCCTTGATCGCCATCCTTGGCCAGCCCGGTAAGCCGATAGGTCCACACGCCATCGGGGTCGATCGGCCCGCCAAAATCAACGCCAATCTCCTTGGTGCCGTCGCCATAGGACGTGTAAATCTCCCCCTGCTTCTGGTCCAGCGGCCGCTTGGTAATGGCGTTCACCAATCCGCCAGGGCCGTTGAGACCAAAAAGCGTCGATGTCGATCCCTTTAGGACCTCCACGCGCTGAAGTCCGTAAGGTTCGAGACGGCTGGCCGTGAACCAGGCTGGGATGCGCGCCGTCAAGCCGTCGCGATAGGTACCGAGCGATGTCTGGTCGAAACCGCGGATGCGAATATAGTCGTATCGGTCATCGTTGCCGAACTCGTCGGTGAGGACGCTGGATGTGTAGGCCACGGCCTGCTGGAGGCTTTCGACATGGCGCGCCTCCAGTTCCTTTTGGGTTACAACTGAAACCGAGGCGGGAACGTCGACGATCGGCGTATCGGTCTTGGTGGCGGTCGCCGTATCCTTGGCGACGATCGTTTGATCGGGCCCGCCAACGCGGTCCGACTTGCCGGTGACGACGATCGTTTCCAGTTGAGTTGCATCGTCCGGCGAAACGTCCTGGGCCCGGCCGGTCCCCACCATTCCAAAAGATGCCGCTATCAAGGCACTGCTCGCAATCAATCGCCTTGCCTGAATGCGCAACAATGCCTGTCGACCAATCGTCATCTCTTATTCCCTGTCAGACCAATTTCGAGCAGTTCGGCCGGTCACCGTTCCGGCCCTGCGCGAGCGCAATTAGTCAAAGCGGACAAAAAGAGTCAACTTAATAATCAAGAGATCCACGCCGGCGACAATCGTTGCGAAGCAGGGGGTGGAGGACGGCGCCGGACCTACGGTCCGACTTCCCCCACGAGAAAAATACGGGCTTGGTTCGCGAAGCGGACGAAAGCCGGTTGCATGGCTTTCGAACAGTGAACGCCCGGCAGCGTCAAGGGTACGGCACCGAGCTTCGTTCATTGCATGAGCGCATGAAACATGCAGACATGGCGCCCGACACGGAACCGGTGCCGAGGGATCATGATGACGGTAGAGACAGTGCAGCGTGCGTCCGGGCGCGGCATCTGGGGATGGATGCTGTTCGACTGGGCGGCGCAGCCGTTCTTCACGGTCGTGACGACCTTCATCTTTGGACCTTACTTCGTCTCGCGCATGGCGAGCGATCCGGAGACCGGCCAGGCGGCCTGGGGCTACGGCATTGCCGCGGCCGGTCTTGTCATCGCCGTGCTGTCGCCTATCCTCGGCTCGATTGCCGACCAGACCGGCCCGCGCAAGCCCTGGATCGCATTCTTTGCCGCGGTCAAGGTCACCTGCCTTTGCATGCTTTGGTTCGCGGCCCCCGGTTCGAACCTTTTCCTGGTCGTGCTATTCTTTTCGCTGGCGTCGGTCGCGGCCGAGTTTTCGACCGTGTTCAACGATTCGATGATGCCGCGCCTGGTGCCGAAGAGCGAGATCGGCCGAATCTCCAACATGGCCTGGGGCCTTGGTTATCTCGGCGGCATGATCGCGCTGATCTTCGTCGTCGCTTGCTTGGCCGGTTCGCCGGAGACCGGCAAGACGATCATCGGCACCGACCCGCTCTTTGGGCTCGACCCGAAGCTCGGCGAGGACGCGCGCGCAACCGGGCCTTTGTCAGCCGGCTGGTACTTCCTGTTCATCCTGCCGATGTTCTTTTTCACCCCCGATGCCATCAAGGGCCTGCCGATCGGCCCTGCGGTGCGAGAGGGGTTGGCGGAGCTGAAAGTGACGCTGGGCGAGGTGCGCAAGCGCAGCGGCATCTTCCGCTTCCTTGTCGCCCGCATGATCTATCAGGACGGTGTCAATGCGGTGCTGGCGCTGGGGGGCACTTTCGCAGCAGCGATGTTCCACTGGTCGATCACCGAAATCGGTATTTTCGGCATCATTCTCAACGTCGTCGCCATCTTCGGCTGCCTGGTTGCAGCCCGTCTCGATACGGCGCTTGGCTCAAAAACCATCGTCATGATCTCGCTGGTCCTGCTCAGCATCGCCACGATCGGCATCGTCTCGACCGGACCGGGCTATACTTTGTTCGGCCTCTGGATGATGCTTGGACCGGACAGCGGTGGCCTGTTCGGCACGGCAGCGGAAAAGGCCTACATCTTCTTCGGCCTGTTGATCGGTGTGGCTTTCGGGCCGGTGCAGGCGTCGTCGCGATCCTACATGGCGCGCAGCGTCACGGCCGCCGAATCCGGCCGCTATTTCGGCATTTATGCGCTGGCCGGACGGGCGACCAGTTTCCTGGCGCCGTTCATGGTCGCGTCCGTCACCCTGGCCAGCGGCTCGGCACGGCTCGGCATGGCGGTGATCGTGCTGTTCCTCGGGATCGGCATGGCGATCCTGGTCAAGACGCCCTATCCAGCGGACCGGCCGGCGGATTGAGTTCTTTCTTCCTTCTCCCCCTGTGGGGTGAGCGGCCGGTTCGCGAAGCGAATTCATCGTGCCAGTGGCACGATGAAAGGCTGACGAACGCCGGGACGCTGCGGAGCAGCGGGGACCCGGCAGGGCGGATCGTCCACCGCCCGGCCCTTCGCGGGCTCAGGGCGTTCGAAGCTCGAAAAGCCAAGCAATTGGCTTTTCGTTTGCTGCGCGAACCGCTTCTCACCCCGCAAGGAGAGAAAGAAGAAGTGCGTCAATGCCTGAAATGCCGGACGCCCGTAAACACCATGGCGATGCCGTGCTCGTCGGCAGCGGCGATGACGTCCTTGTCGTTCATCGAGCCACCCGGCTGGATAACGGCAGTGGCGCCGGCGGCGATCGCCGACAGCAATCCGTCGGCGAAGGGGAAGAAGGCGTCGGAGGCGACGACCGAGCCCTTGGTCAGCGGTTCGGCAAGGCCGGCGGCCTCGGCGGCGTCGAGTGCCTTGCGGGCAGCGATGCGTGAGGAGTCGACCCGGCTCATCTGGCCGGCGCCGATGCCGACGGTGGCGCCGTCCCTGACGTAGACGATGGCGTTGGACTTGACGTGCTTGGCGATGCGGAAGGCGAATTTCAGGTCGGCCATTTCGACCGGCGTCGGCGCCCTCTTGGTCACCACTTTCAGTTCGAGGTCGTCGACGACAGCGTTGTCCCGGCCCTGGATGAGCAGACCGCCGGCGACGGATTTGACCGTCGTGCCCGGCGTGCGCGGATCCGGCAGCCCACCGGTGACCAGCAGGCGCAAATTCTTCTTCGCCGCGACGATGGCCG
>NZ_RZPL01000446.1:0-3946 GCF_004022805.1 Mesorhizobium sp. M7A.F.Ca.CA.002.04.1.1
GCGCCATATTCGGAGATCGAAGCGGCAACGTCGGCGACGCCGAGCCGCTTGAATATCTCGCGGGCCACATCAGGCGCGGCACCCGAAACCTTGCCGTCGGCGGCGACCGCCGTATAGGGCGGCTCGTTGGCGATGGCGAGGCGGGCGGAACCTTGCGCCTTGAGCTGCTCGAGCTTGCTGTCATCGGCCGAACCGGGGATCGAGGCGGCCAGCACCGCCGTCAGTGCAAGACCGGCAACGCCGGCCAGAATGCCAAGTTTGTTCATTGTTCCCAACTCCTTGTTTCTTGTCTTGCTTTGTTGCATGGCGGCCCTCGCCGCCTCGGGACGACTTCGTCGCCCTGGGCATTGCGGTCAGACCCGATGTCCGGCCGCGATGATCTTCTTCAGGAAACCTTGCGTGCGCTCCTGCTTGGGATTGCGGAAAATCTCGTCCGGTTTGCCTTCTTCGACGATCCTGCCGCGATCGAAGAACAGCACCCGGTCGGCGAAATCATGGGCAAAGCCCATCTCGTGGGTGACCAGCAGCATGGTCATGTCGGTCTCGGCGGCGAGCTTGCGCATGACGTTCATCACCTCCTCGACCAGCTCTGGATCGAGCGCCGACGTCACCTCGTCGAACAGCATGATCTTCGGCGACAGCGCCAGCGCCCGAGCGATCGCCACGCGTTGCTTCTGTCCACCGGACAGCTGCGCCGGCATGTTCTTGGCCTTGTCGGCCATGCCGACCATTTCGAGCAGTTCCATCGCCCGCTTTTCGACGGCGGCACGCGGCGTGCCCTTGGTCAGCATCGGCGCCAGCGTGACATTGTCCATGACGCACTTGTGCGGAAACAGGTTGAACAGCTGGAACACCATGCCGATCTTCTGGCGCATCCTTGTCAGATGCCGCTCATCGGCGGGCAACAGCTGGCCATTGCGCTCCATGTGATAGAGCTGCTCGCCGTCGATCTGGATATGACCGCCATCGATGCGCTCCAGCGTCATCAGGATGCGCAGGATCGTCGTCTTGCCCGAACCCGATGGGCCGATCAGTGCCAGCTTCTCGCCGGGCATGACTTGCATCGACAGGCCGTCCAGCACCTTGAAGCTGCCGAAGCTTTTCGAGATGCTGTCGATCTTGATGATGGGCGCTGGTGCGGACAAATGTATTTCCCCGTGCTGGAGAAGCCTATGCCCCTTAACGATGCGGAACGCGCCAAATCATGTCAATTGGGAAAATAATATCATGACAATTATTCTGATTCCCCACAATTTCCGGGCAAACCGGACCTAGATTGCGAGCAGCAGATGCTCCGGATCGCCAAGCAGCAGCTTGGTGACAACGCCGAGGCCGGCGCGCAGTTCCCCCTCGGTGGTCGAACCCAGCGAGATACGCACCGCCGGGTGCCAGGGCGCACCCGAAATACGGAAGGATGTTCCGGGCGCGATAGCCACGCCTTGCAGGCGGGCCTGGGCGACAAAGCTTTCCTCGGCACGGTCCGCGGGCAGTTGAAGCCAGACATGCAGCCCGTCTCGCCGGGCGCGATAGTCGACCCCCGCCAGCACCTGCGCTGCAATATCCTGCCGGCGCCGCAAAGCCGCGCGCTGCCAGTGGACAAGCTCCATCGCCGTGCCGTCGGTCACCCATTTGGTGGCGATCTCGGCCACCAGCGGCGTCGCCATCCAGTTCGAAACCAGATGCCGGTTGGCGACGGCGGCGACGTAGCGGTCGGGTGCGGCCAGATAGCCGATGCGCAGGCCGGGCACGGTGATCTTGGTGAAGGAGGTGACGTAGAGCGTGCGCTCCGGCGCGAACGCGGCAACCGGCGGCGGCCGGTCTTCGACCAGCGGACCCAGCACATCGTTCTCGATGATGGCGATATCGTGCTTGCGCGCGACCGCGGCGATCTCTTCTCGCCGCCGCGCATCCATCAGCGTCGCCGTCGGATTGATGACCGAGGGCTGCACGAAGACCGCGCGGATGTCGGAAAGCCGGCAGGCCTCGTCCAGCGCTTCCGGAATCAGGCCGTTGTCGTCGATCGGCAGGCCTTCCAGGTTGAAGCCGAGATAGCGTGCCAACGGCACCAGCGTATGGTGGCCGATCGCCTCCGTGGCGACCGTAGAGCCCGGCGGCGCGACGCTCATCAGCGCCACTGTCATGCCGGCGGTGGCGCCGTTGGTCAGGCTGACGTTCTGCGGCGATGCATCGAGGCCGCACAGTCTCAACCATTCGACGGCGACGGCGCGGTGGCGGGGAAACACCATGTTGGGCCGGAACGAAAGTGCTGAACTCGACGGCAGGTTCTCAGCCAGCCATCCCAGTGCCTGCTTCAGCCGCTCAAGATGCATCGGCTCGCAGACCGGTTTCAGGATCGAAAGGTCGATGACTTCACCGAGCCGCCCTATCTGCCGGAGCGGCTCGGGCTCGCGGCGCTGCGTCTGGACGAAGCTGCCGCGGCCGATCTCGCCCGAAATCAGGCCGCGCCGGATCAGTTCCTCATAGGCGCGGCTGACCGTCTGCACCGAAAGCTTGAGGTCGTCGGCCAGCCTGCGATGGGTCGGCAACCGCGCGCCATTGGCAAGGCGTCCGTCATGGATGGCGCGCGCGAACTGGTCGGCCAGCGACTGATAGGCCGGCCGCCGGATAAGCGCGGGATCGGGTTGCCACAATGTCATGACTTATTAGAGATCGAAATCAGTGCAATTGACAATCGAAATAATGCGCCGTCATGGTACTCGGACGAAAAAGTGAGCCCTGATGACATCAGCGAAACTCGACCCGATCGACCTGAAAATCCTCGACGCCATCCAGCGCGACGGACGCATCACCAAGCTGGCGCTGGCCGAGCAGGTCGGCCTGTCTCCGACGCCGTGCTGGATGCGGTTGCGCAAGCTGGAAAAGGCCGGCATCGTCTCGGGCTATCACGCCAGGATCGCCATGCGCGTCGTGGCACCCGTTGCCACCGTGCTGATGGAGGTGACGCTGGCAAACCACCGCCAGGCCGATTTCGACCGCTTCGAGCGCGTTATACGCGATGTTCCCGAGATCGTCGCCTGCTGGTCTGTCGGCGGCGGCGTCGACTATCTGTTGAAAGTAATGGCGCGCGACATCGACGCCTATCAGCGGCTGGTCGATGGCTTGCTGGACCGCGAGATCGGCATCGATCGTTACT
Organism: Mesorhizobium sp. M7A.F.Ca.CA.002.04.1.1; assembly: GCF_004022805.1. Lineage (NCBI taxonomy): Bacteria > Pseudomonadati > Pseudomonadota > Alphaproteobacteria > Hyphomicrobiales > Phyllobacteriaceae > Mesorhizobium > Mesorhizobium sp. M7A.F.Ca.CA.002.04.1.1. Next base: position 3,155 of record NZ_RZPL01000446.1, read on the forward strand.
TCACCTACATCGTCATCAAGACCGTGAAGGACGAGGTGGCGCTGCCCATCGCAGAGCTTTTGCCGGCGTCGTCATAGGAGCGGAGAGATTCTCTCGCCGGGCAACCCGATAGAGAGAGTCTCTCTACGTCAGGACTTCCAAACAGCCTCTCTATCTGCATCGGGCGGATAGTCTTCCCTTATCAGTCCGAACCGGGAGGCTTTGACCATGTCCGCGCATTTCGCCCGCTCGCATCGCCATGAAGCGCTCGACGGCCTCGCCGACCGCCGGCTGCTGCGCGAACTGGCCTATGTCGATGGCCACTGGACCGCAAGCGAGGCTGCCGAAAGCTTCGAGGTCACCGATCCGGCCACCGGCACGACCGTCGCTTTCGTCGCCGCGCTCGATGGCCGGCAGACGACAAAGGCGATCGATGCCGCGGCGCGCGCCTTCCCGGCCTGGCGGGCGCTGTTGCCGCAGGAGCGCTCGAAAATTTTACGAAAATGGTTCGAGCTGATCGTCGGCGCCAAGGATGATCTGGCTCTGCTGATGACGCTTGAACAGGGCAAGCCTCTGCAGGAATCGCTGGGCGAGATCGACTACGCCGCCTCCTTCGTCGAATGGTATGCCGAAGAAGCAAAACGCCCGAACGCCGAGAGCGTCACCAGCCATCTGCCGAACGCCGAGATGATGGTGCGGCGCGAGCCGCTCGGCGTCGTCGGCGTTGTCACGCCGTGGAATTTTCCGTCGGCCATGCTGACCCGTAAGGCGGCCGCCGCCCTTGCCGCCGGCTGCACCATCGTCGCGCATCCG
>NZ_RZPL01000446.1:3956-4804 GCF_004022805.1 Mesorhizobium sp. M7A.F.Ca.CA.002.04.1.1
GTCCTCGGAAACGCCGCTGTCGGCGCTGGCGCTGGCCGAACTCGGCGAACGCGCCGGCCTGCCCGTGGGCGTCTTCAACATCGTCACCGGCAAGGCTTCGACGATCGTCGGCCGGATGTGCGAAGATCCGCGCGTGCGTGCCATGAGCTTCACCGGCTCGACCGAGATCGGCCGGCTGATCGCCGCCCAGAGCGCGCCGACCATGAAGCGGCTGGTGATGGAGCTTGGCGGTCATGCCCCGCTGATCGTCTTTGCCGATGCAGATCTGGACAAAGCGGTTGATATCGCCATCGACGCCAAATTCGCCACGTCGGGCCAGGACTGCCTCGCCGCCAACCGCATCTACGTCCAGCGTCCGATCTACGATCGGTTCTGCGCCGCCTTCGCCAAGCGCATCGAGACGCTGCGGACCGGCAATGGCCTAGCCGAGAAGATCGACATCGGGCCGCTGATGCATGAGCGCGCCATCAAGAAGGTGGAGGAACAGGTCGCCGATGCCATCGCTCACGGCGCGCGCTGCCTCACCGGGGGCAAACGGCACCAGGCCGGCCCGCTGTTCTACCAGCCGACGCTGCTGGCCGATGTCAGTGACGAAGCGCTGATCATGCGCGAGGAGACGTTTGGCCCGGTTGCCGCCGTGACGCCGTTCGACAGCGAGGATGACGTGATTGCCCGCGCCAACGACACCGAGTATGGCCTCGTCGCCTATGTCGTGACCGAGAATGGTGGCCGGCAGCAGCGCATGGGCCGCGCGCTCGACTACGGCATGGTCGCCATCAACCGCGTCAAGATCACCGGCGCGCCGATCCCGTTCGGCGGCGTCAAGCAATCGGGCATCGGGCGCGAAG
>NZ_RZPL01000447.1:0-4795 GCF_004022805.1 Mesorhizobium sp. M7A.F.Ca.CA.002.04.1.1
GCTTGTCACCTTCCGCCGCCGGCTTGGCCCCATCGGCAGCCTTGTCAGTTGGCTTTGCCGCATCGGCGGCAGGCTTGGCTGCATCAGCCGCCGGCTTCATGGCATCGGCCGGCTTGGTGTCCGCAGGCTTGGCGTCAGCCGATTTGTCGGCTGCCGGCGCAGCGGGTTTTTCCTCCGGCTTGGCAGCTGGCGCTGTCTCGGCGGGCTTGGCTGGCTGCACCACGAAGATGTAGTCGCCATAGAGACTTGTCGTCAGCGCCGTCTGCGGCAGGGTCAGCACGTTCTGCTCTTCGGGCAGCTCGACACGCACCTGCACGAACTGGCCGGGGGTCAGCTTGCCATCGGGATTGGCGACTTCCGCCCGGATGTTCACCAGCCGGCTGGACGAGTCGATCTTCGGGTCTATGCCACGAATGGCGCCTGCGAATGGCCTGTCCTCGCCGCCAAAGCCCAATCGAATCGTCTGGCCGATCTTGAGCAAGGCGAGTTGCTGTTCGGGAACCGTGAAATCGACCCGCATCGTGTCGAGGTCCTGCAATGTCACCACGGCGGTGCCGGGCGCCAGATACTGGCCGACATCGATCTTCGGGATACCCACCGTGCCGCCGAAAGGCGCCGTCAGCTGCTTCTGGTCGAGCACGGCCTGCAGCTTGGTGACTTGGGATGCCGAGGCCGAGGCCGCCGCACGCGCCGTGTCCAGCGTCGAGTCGGAGCCAACGCCACGCCTGGTCAGTTCGATGGCGCGGGCAAGTGAGGTCTGGTCTAGCGCGGCCTGCGCCTTCTGTGCATCGAGGTCGGCGCGCTCGACGGCGTCATCGAGTTGCAGCAGAACCGCATTGTCCGCCACCTTCTGGTTGGCATGGAAAAGGATGTCCTTGACGATACCGGTAGTCTCGACCGTCAGGTCGACACCGCGCACCGCCTTGACCGTGCCGATCGCCTCGACGCCTGGCGTCCAGGCCGAAGGCTTGGCGATGGTCGTCGAAACGGTTGCCGCCGGCGGCTTCATCGATGCGAAGTACTGCTTGATGCCGTTGTCGCGCAGGAAGTTGAAGCCGACGATGCCGCCGACCACGACGACGAGCAGGGCCAGAACCAGAACAATGATAAAGATACGGAGTATGCGCTTGAACAAGGAAGTCCCCTCAGTCGAAATCCGGCGCGAAGCGCGGATATCGGGACACATACCGACTGCGGGTCCCGATTTCAAATAATGGCGGTCTTCCTGTACCGTCTGGACGGTCTTGTCAATTGGGCCTAAGCTTGCGATGGGAGGCACCATGAGAGCCCAAAGACCGAATTCGCGCGAGAAGATTCTCGCCGCGGCGGCTGATGTTGCCCGGGAATCCGGACCAGGCAGCCTGTCGCTGGATGCCGTCGCCAGCCGTGCCGGCGTGTCGAAGGGAGGGCTCCTCTACAATTTCCCGACCAAGGCCAAATTGATGCAAGGTTTGGTCGAAGGCTATCTGCGCGAGTTCGAGCACGCGCTGGAAGCCGCCAGCACAAATGACAAGGACGAAAATCCCCTGGCCGTCTACATCAGGCTGTCGGCCAATGATTGCGAGGAAAAGCAGCCGTCGGCGTCCTGGATCTTCTCGGCCATCGCCGAGGATCCCGATTTCATGATGCCGATAAAGACCTTCAAGCGGCAGCTTTTCGAGCGGCTGAAGGGCGAGACGCCGGATCTCAAATCGCTGTTGATCTGCTATCTCGCCATCGAGGGATTGCGCAGCATGAACCTCTTCGATTCGGATGTCCTGTCGAAAGACGAGCGCCAGTTGTTGGTATCGTCGCTGCTCGAGATTGCCAAATAGGCGCCGCCCACCCGCTTTTCGGCAGGCCTGTTCGTGAACGCGGCGTTCGCCGGCGTCACACAGGGTTCATCGTGCGGACATAGCGTCTTCCCAGTTCTTTGCTGCAATGCATCTGGAGTGGGACATGGTGGACATAGTTTCTAGCGAGGCGGGCATTCCGAGACCGGATCATCCGCTGGATCAATCGGGCAGCGCGAAGTGGTTCCTGCCGGCCTTCGGCGTGCTGGTGCTCGTCGGCATCGCCTATGTCGGCTACGCGCTCAGCCAGGATCTTGCGGTGGCCAAGACCGTGCCGTGGATCCTGCTTGGCATCGCCTTGCTGATCGCGCTCGGCTTCGAGTTCGTCAACGGCTTCCATGACACCGCCAATGCGGTGGCGACGGTCATCTACACGCGCTCGATGCCGGCCGAATTCGCCGTCATGTGGTCGGGCGCCTTCAATTTCCTCGGGGTTCTCACCTCCAGCGGCGCGGTCGCCTTCGGCATCCTGTCGCTGCTGCCGGTCGAGCTGATCCTGCAGGTCGGCTCGTCCTCGGGCTTCGCCATGGTGTTCGCGCTGCTTGTGGCGGCGATCCTGTGGAATCTCGGCACCTGGTTCCTCGGACTGCCGGCGTCGAGCTCGCACACGATGGTCGGTTCGATCATCGGCGTCGGCCTTGCCAACCAGTTCATGGCGCCCGCCGGCAGCGCCACCAGCGGCGTCGACTGGTCGCAGGCGACCAATGTCGGCGTCACCCTGCTGGTGTCGCCGATCATCGGCTTCTTCGCCGCGGCGATCCTGCTCTATGTAATGAAGCTGCTGGTGCGCAATCCGGCGCTCTACGAGGCGCCGAAGGGCAACACGCCGCCGCCATGGTGGATCCGTGGCCTGCTCATCTTCACCTGCACCGGCGTCAGCTTTGCGCACGGCTCCAATGACGGACAGAAGGGCATGGGCCTGATCATGCTGATCCTGATCGGCGTCGTGCCGACGGCGTATGCGCTGAACCGCACCCCCGACATCAACTATCTCGAAGCCTACAAGTCTGCTTCGGTCAGCGTCGAAACGGCGCTGGGCAAATATGCCAAGCCCGGCGTCACCGTCGCCGATGCCAAGGCCGCCGTCCAGGATGCCGTGCGCACCAGGACATGGAGCGACCAGACGACGGTTGCGCTGCAGACCTACATCCACAACACGACGGCTGGCCTGCAGCCCTATGCCTCGGTCGAGACGGTGCCGACCGATCTGGTCAGCAACGCCCGCAACGACATCTATTTGATCGGCGAAGCGCTCAAGCTGATCGACAAGAAGCAGCTGCTGCCGATGGAGGCGGCCGATCTGAAAGCGGTCACCGACTATCACAAGGCCGTCGACAACGCGACGAAGTTCATCCCGATCTGGGTGAAGGTCGCCGTCGCGCTGGCGCTCGGCCTCGGCACCATGGTCGGCTGGAAACGCATCGTCGTCACGGTCGGCGAGAAGATCGGCAAGAGCCATCTGACCTACGGCCAGGGTGCGGCGGCCGAACTCGTGGCGATGGTGACCATCGGCATGGCCGATCGGCTGGGACTGCCGGTGTCGACGACTCATGTGCTGTCGTCGGGCGTTGCCGGAACGATGGCGGCGAACGGTTCGGGGCTGCAATGGGCGACGGTGCGCAATCTGCTGCTTGCCTGGGTGCTGACGCTGCCGTGCTCGATCACGCTGGCCTTCGTGCTGTTCATCATCTTCCGCCAGGTGTTCTGAGCCGAGCGTAAGCTTCCGAACAAAAGGCAGCGCCGGGTGACCGGCGCTGCCTTTTTTCTTTAAGTGAGCACTGCGTTCAAGGGGTGAAGACGTATTCGTTTCTGTTGACGTGGAACATGCCTAGGAAATTGCCGAAACGCCTTTCGCTTCGTCATCCTGTGGCGGAGCAGGGAGCGAAGCGACGCGGCGCAGACCATAGGATCCATGCCGCGACTCCTGAGCGTTGCCGCGGTGCAGAATTCTGCTCCGCTGCACTCCGTGGCAAAGGTCACGGCATGGATCCCAGGGTCTCCGCGACGGAGCTTCGCTCCTGCTTCGCCCAAGGATGACGAAGTTTGGAGGCGTCGGCCAATCTCGAGCGTTGGCGATGGCCGTTCAAACGAATCCTGGCCAACAACGCTGAACCGTTGGGCATAACCGGCCTGGCTACGTCGGGTCTTCGCGATGCAGGTCATGGATGGCCACACCGTCGACATTGGTCGGCATCGTCAGCCACTCACGATGGCGCAAGGTGCGCTGCGTGTCCTCCAACCCTGTCTCCCAATGCTCGCGCATCGAGGTGCCTGAGAACTCATAGTCCTTGGCGTGACCCTCATAGCCCTTGTGCTGATAGATCAGGTGCACGATGTTGACGGTGCCGGCGTCCGAATAGTCCTCGATCAGCGCTTCCTCGGCCGGCGTCCGCAACTCCTTCGGCACCCGTTTCAGTGCATCGAGCAGGCGCATCTTGAGACCGTGGATGCGTTTGAAATTGTCGGTGTTTTGCCGTGTGCGGCTTGAATACATGATGTCCTTGTGGCGCGACAGCACGTCCGGCATGCTGCGCGGCAGGACGCCTCGCGCGCTGAACAGGTCGACCTGGAAAACCAGCGAGGAACGGTCCTCTTCCTGGTCGAGCAGATATTGCAGCGGCGTGTTGGAGACGATGCCGCCGTCCCAGTAATATTCGCCTTCGATGCGGATCGACGGGAACGCCGGCGGCAGCGCGCCGCTGGCCATGATGTGCTCCGGTTCGATGCGGACCTTGTCGGTGTCGAAATAGACGAAGTTGCCGGTCCGGACGTTGACCGCGCCGACGCTCAACCGCTTCTTGCCGTCGTTGAGGATGTCGAAGTCGATCAGGCTTTGCAGCGTCTCCTTCAGCTCGGCCGTGTCGTAGAAGCTGGTGGCGCCCTCGGCGCCGGGCTGCTCCATCCAGGGGTTAGGATTGCGCGGCTTGAAGAAGCCCGGCTGCCCCATGACCATGGTCATCCAC
>NZ_RZPL01000448.1:0-4789 GCF_004022805.1 Mesorhizobium sp. M7A.F.Ca.CA.002.04.1.1
TACCGATGCGTGGCTGCGCGACAACCCGCCTGCGATCCAATGGGAGCTCGGCGGGCTGCATTTCCGCCGATGAACACGCCGGTCGACCATCCGCTGGTGAGATCGCTGATGAAGCGCAAGGCCATGGTCGGCAAGGCGCCGCAGGCGCGTGGCTTCGTCGCCGTGTGCGATGCCGCGCACTATGCCGGCGCCGGCGTCGACGGTGTCATCTTCGGCCCGTCAGGCGACGGATTTCACGGTTCCGACGAGTATGTCGAAGTCGAATCGGTGGTCGAGACCGCCAAGGTGATCGCCGCTTCGGTCATCGACTGGTGCGGCATCCGCTGAGGCGGAGCCGCCAGTCCGAAACGGTCAGGCCGGGCGCTTCAGGCGTCCGGCGACGGCGCCCCATGAAGCCTTGATCATGCCGACCAGGCCGCTCGGGTAGGCCAGCATCACGCCGATGATCAGCACCGCCGTGATCATCGGCCGCCACGCGCCGAAATCGGCCATCCATTCGGCGAAGATCGTCAGCACGAAAGAGGCGATGATGGCGCCGTAAATAGTGCTGGTGCCGCCAAGCAGCACCATCGACAGGATGATGGTCGCAAGGCTCATGCCGAAGACGTCGATCGAGGCATTGCGCTGGTAGGCGGCGTAGAAGGCGCCGGCGATGCCGGTGAAGAAGGCGCTCGCGGCAAGCGTCAGCATGCGCTGGCGCACGATCGAGACGCCGCGGCTGATGGCGTATTCCTCATTGTCGCGCAAGGCGACGATGCTGGCCCCGGTGCGTGAGCGCACGAACACGCGCAGGAACAGGGTGCTCGCCACCAGCAGCGCCAGCGCGATGTAGAAATAGGCTGATTTGCCGTCACGGACCATGTTGTGGTCGAACACGTATAGCCCGGGAATGCGCACCAACCCTTGCGTGCCGCCGGTGATGGCGGACTGGCTGATGATTACTTGCATCACCAGCTGCGCGAAGCCGAAAGTGACCAGGATGATGTAGATGCCCTTCAGCCGCAGGATCGGGATGGTCACCAGGATCGCCGCCAGGGTGGCGATGACACCGCTGGCAAACAGCGCGATCCACGGGTCGAATTCGGCCAGCTTGGTGAGCAGGCTGTAGGCATAGACGCCGATGCCGAACAGCGCCAGATGGCCGAAATTGAAGACGCCGCCATAGCCGAGGCTGAGGTCCCAGTTCGAGGCGACGATCGCATAGATGAAGGCCATGATCAGAATGTGGCGGGCATAGGTGTCGCCGAAGATCAGCGGCAGCAGTGCCAGAAAGGCGAAGCCGAGCACGAAGCCGATGGCCTCCTGCTTCCACGGCGTGCGGCCGGGAGCGATCGGGGTTGCCGCCTCTGTGTGGCTAAGGGTGATCGGCGATGTCGTGTCGGTCATGCTAGGCCTCGGGAGCGGCTGGCAAAGATGCCCTCGGGGCGCACCATCAGGGTCAGGATCAGCACGCCGAACAGCAGCGCCGGCGTCCAGTACAGGCCGAAATAATAGCTGCAGGCGGCCTCGAAGAAGCCGATCAGATAGGCGGCGAAGATCGGTCCCGAGATGCTCGATATTCCGCCGAAGACGACGACGATCAGCGCCTTGAGCAGCGGGTCGCTGCCCATCACCGGCGACATGAAACGATAGCCGCCCATGAAGATGCCGGCGAGGCCTGCAAGCGACGCGGCAATGGCGAAGGCCAGCCCATAGAGCGCGGTGACGTTCAGCCCGACCAGATGGCTGGCATCTTCATTCTGCGCCACGGCGCGCAGCGCCAGCCCGAGCCGCGTGCGGTTGAGGAACATCCAAAGTGCGGCCAGGATCAGCGGCGTGATGACGATGATGGCGATCTGGTGCAGGGAGACGCCGACGCCGCCGATGGTGGTGTTGCCGGTGATCAGCGCCGGGATCTGCTTCGAGCGCGGTCCCCAGATGGTCAGCGCGCCGTTCTCGATCAGCGACCCGGCTGCCAGCGTGGTGATGACGACGACCAGCACGATGTTGGGTCGGCCGATCAGCGGCCGCACGACACTCGCCTGCAGGATCCAGCCGACGCCGGCCATGACGACGACGGCGATGGGAAAGGCGACCGCCGCCGGCAGGCCGAGTTCGACCAGCTGCCAGGCGATGTAGGCGCCCAGCATCATGAACACGCCATGGCTGAAATTGAACACGCCGATCGTCGTCCAGACCAGAGCCAGCCCGACCGCCATCATGGCGTAGAGCGAGCCCTGGAACAGGCCGCCGAACAGGATTTCCGCCAATGCGCTCATCTTCGGATTTTCCTAATGGCCAAAATACATCGACATGATCTCGCCGTGGTCGAGGCTTTCGCCCGGCTTGATCTCGGTCGCAACGGCGCCATGGTTGACGAGGTAGAGTTGCTGCGTCAGTTCCAGCAGGAATTCGATGTCCTGCTCGACGACGATGAGCGGTACGCCGCCGCGCGAAATGTCCATGACGGAGGCGCAGAGCTCGTCCTTGATCTTGGGCGCCAGCCCAAGCGTCGGCTCGTCGAGGATCAGCAGGCGCGGATGGCTCATCAGCGCCGTGCCGATCGACACCATCTGGCGCTCGCCGCCCGACAGCGTGCGCACGCGCTGGCGCCAGCGTTCCGCCAGTTTCGGGAACAGCTTGACCACCTTTTCGCGGTTTTCCGCCTCATGCGGCCGGGCCCGCGGCGAATAGGCGCCGAGCGCCATGCAGTCGGCGATCGAGAGATCGGGAAACAGCCGGTTGCCTTGCGGCACATGGATCAGGCCGGCGCCGACGATGGCGCGTGCGCTGTGGCCGACAATGTCTTGCCCGTCGAACAGGATGCGGCCGCTCTTCGGCTGCAGAAGCCCGGAGATAGCACGCAGCAGCGTCGTCTTGCCATGGCCGTTGGGGCCGAACAGGCCGACATTGCCGAAACGGCCGGCCTCCAGCGAGATATCGTGCAGCACGGTGACGCGGCCATAGCCGGCGGTGACGCCTTCGACGCTGAGAATGGGATTCACGCCGCCGACCTCCTCGTGCCGAGATAGGCCTCGATGACGTGCGGATCGGCGATCACGCCTGCCGGATCGCCGGCGGCCAGGACGCGGCCATTGTTGAGCACCAGCAGATGCTGCGAAAGGCTCATCAGGAAAGTCAGCACGTGCTCGATCAACAGGATGGTGATGCCGCGTTCGGCGGTGCGGCGGATCAGGCCGATCGACGTCTCGATCTCGGGTTTGGTCAGGCTCGATGCCGGCTCGTCGAGCAAGAGCATGCGTGGCTGCATGGCGATCGCCGTGGCAAGCATCAGGCATTTGCGCTCGAACACGGACAATTCGCCGGCAAGCCGGCCGAACGACTGGGATCCCAGGCCGACGAACTCCAGCGCCTCGGCGGCGGCATTGCGGGCCGTGGCCGCTGTCTTTTCCTGCTTGCCGTAGCTGGCGCCGATCAGCGCGTTCTCGAATACGGTCAGCCCGTCGAAGCTGGTCTCCCGCTGAAAGGTCCGGGCAAGGCCGAGGCGCGCGATGGCGTGTCCCGATTTGCCGTTTATGGCAATGCCGTCAAAGCGGATGTTGCCCCGGTCGGGCCCGAACGGGATGCCGGTGATGATGTTGAACAGCGTGCTCTTGCCGCTGCCGTTCGGGCCGGCGATACCGAAGATCTCGCCGGCCTCGACCTTGAACGACACGCCATCGACGGCCTTCAGCGAACCGAAGGCCTTCGACACGTCGTCCAGTTCAAGCAGGGCCATTCCCTACTTCATCCAGGGCTGGAGCTTGAAGGCGCCGGTGGCATATTTCTCAGGCGAGATCAGCGTGCGCTGGCCATCCCAGATCTGGAAGAAGGTGATCGGAATATAGTCGTCGCCCTGCGTGGCCAGGTGGGTGGCGGGATCGAATTTCAGCCGCCCTTCCGCGACCTGCTTGTCGGTCTCCGACAGCGCCTTCATGATCGCCGCATGGTCGGATGCGCCCCCGACCTTCTTGACCGCATCGAAATAGACATTGGTCATTTCGTAGAGGCCGACGCCGTAGGTGCCGCTCTCGACGCCGTATTTTGCCTTGAACTTGGCTGCCACCTCATCGGCGCGCGGGTTCTTCGGCGTCGTCAGCGCGCCGCCGAGCAGGTTGTAGATGATGCCATCCGATTTCTTGCCGGTCAGCTCGACGAATTCCGGAACGCTCGGCGCGTATTGCAGGAAGACGAGGCTCTTGGTCGGCTGCTCGAGGAACTGGTTGAGGAACGACGCCGAATTGCCCGGCAGATAGTCGGTGTTGATGACGACATCGGGAACGTTCTCGCGCACCTTGGCGAGGATCGAACGCCAGTCGGTCACTTCGCCGAAGGGTACGATCTCGTCGACGGTGATGGTCCAGCCCTTCTCCTTGAACGTCTTCTTCATGCCTTCGGAGATGGTCTTCGAATAGGCATTGTCGGACGAGATGATGGCGACCTTCTTGGTCGGCAGGGTGATCTTGCCGTCGGCCGCGAGCTTCTCGACGAACAGGGTGACGTCGGTGTTGTAGGCGTCGAAGGAAGGCGTCAGTGACCAGCAGCACATGTATTTGTCGGGGCTCGGCGCGATGATGTCCCTGGTCTGCTGCGAGGTGGCCGCCAGCATGTAGGGCATTTCCGCCTCGGCCATGTTGTCGATCTCGAAATTGGTCAGGCTGGCATAGCCGGTCAGCATGAAGTGTACGCCCGGATCGCCAAGCAGGCGTTCGACGGCGCTGGTGACGTTGCCGGCGGACTGATCCTTGACGTCGCCGACCACCAGTTCGAACGTATCCCCGGCAACGCCGCCGGCTGCGTTCGCTTCGTC
>NZ_RZPL01000449.1:0-4786 GCF_004022805.1 Mesorhizobium sp. M7A.F.Ca.CA.002.04.1.1
GACATCAAGCGGTCTCGGGATGACGACCGTGCCGTCATAACTGCGCGAGCAACCGCCGCCGAAAAGCAGCGCCAGCCCCATGAAAAAAGGCACAATCCGTCCAAGCATCAGCAATACCCCTGCCGTTGCTTATATAGCGGGTTCGACCCCGCCGACAACCGGGCGGAATGAAGCAGACCGCGCCGCGCAATCCTGTCCAACCGACCGTTAAGGTTAGCGGATCCTTAATGCTTCTCGGGCAGATTCCGCCGACGAACCGCGGAGGAGGGTTCGGCCTTGGTTTTCGGGGTGGGGACGGCATGGCGGAAGCGGACGAAACAATCGGCGCGCGCGGCAAGCGCGGGCCTCGCAGATCCACAGTGCATGGCGACGATGCCTCATCGTCCGCCTCTTGCATGGATTCGAACGATGCGCTTCGCCAACTCGTCGAAGCCGGTTCGGACTGGGTCTGGGAAACGGACGCCGAACTGCGCTTCTCCTGGCTTTCGCAAAATTACCAGGCCGCCACCGGCATCGATCCGGCAAACGTGCTTGGCCGGTTCCGCTTCGACTTCCTCAACCAGGTCCTGAACGGCGATCGCAGTGGCGCGGCGCATCTGGAGGATCTGCAGGCGCACCGGCCTTTTCGCGACTTCGTCTATGAGCTCAAGGCTGGCAGCGCCGACTGTCGCTGGGTTTTGACATCAGGCTTTCCAAAGTTCGACGACGAAGGAAGATTTGCCGGCTATCGCGGCATCGGCCGCAACGTCACGGCTCTGGCCGGCGCCTTCAAAAGTCTGGGGCGGGAACCATCGGGTGACGGCGAGCCCGACCAGCATCTGGCCGACCTCGAGCGGACGATGGACGCCATGCATATGGGCGTCGTGCTTCTCGATGCCAGGCTCGACACGCTGATCGTCAACAAGGCCTATCGCGACCTCTCGAGGATTCCGGACGGCGCTGTTGCCGTCGGCGCTCCGTTCAGCCTGTTGATGGAGCTCAACCGCCGCAGCGGCATCTATGGCGACATCGACGAACAGCAATGGCAGCGCTACCTCGCTACTCGCCTCGACGAGATTCGCGCCGGATCCGTCGCGCCGCGCGAATTTGTCCATGCCAACGGCAGGACGATGATGTTTTCGGTGACGGCGTTGTCCGGGGGCAAGCGGCTGCTGACCTACTATGAGGTCACCGAGATCAAGCAGCGCGATGCGGAGATCAAAAACGCCAATGCCAGGAATGCCGAGACCTTCGCCAGTCTCCGCACAATGGTCGACCAGATGCCGATCGGTGTCCTCGTGCTCGACGCCGATATGCGCGCCGAGATCATCAACCGTGCTTTCTATGATTTCTGGCAGATCGACGCCCGGCGCGCCGAGATCGGCTGCAGCTTCCGCGATCTGATGGACGCCAGCCGCGACATCGATCCGTTTGGTGCCGACGATGCGTCATGGCAGCGGCATGTCGCCGAGCGCGAGGCGGAAATCAGGGCCGGTACCGCCGGATCGCGGCAGTTCCCGCGCAATGACGGCCGCACGCTGATATCGTCGATGGCGCCGCTGGCCGGCGGCAAGCGGCTGATCTCCTATGTCGACGTCACCGACATGAAGGACCGGGAGGCCGAACTTGCCGACGCGCTGGAGAAAGCGCGGCTGGCGGAAGCGGTGATCAACGCCGTCAAGGATCCGATCTTCGTCAAGGACGACCATCTGCGTTTCGTCTTCGTCAACGAGGCGTTCGCCGCTCTGTTTGGCCAGACGCCGCAAGCCATGCTCGGCAAGCCCGGCGGCGATTTCCTCCCAACGAACGCTGTCGCGCTTTTCGAGCAGAGCGAACGTGACGTCCTTGCCACCGGGCGGCCGTACGAAGTGGAAGAGAATTTCGAGGCCGATGGCGCCTGCCGCTCGCGCATCGTCCGGAAGAGCCGCGTCGGCATGGCCAGCGGCCGCAACTACGTTGCCGGCTTCCTGTTCGACATTTCCGACATGAAGCGCCGCGAGACGGAGGCGCAGGACGCACGCAAGCATCTCGCCAGCGTGCTGGAATCCTTGCCGGCCGCCGTGATCATCTACGATCGCGACGACAGGTTCGTTTTCGCCAACCGCAAGATCCAGGATACGCTGCCGGCCTTGAAGCCGGCGTGGCAGCCCGGCTGTACATTCCGCGAAGCACTCGTGCTGGGTCATGCGAACGGCTATTTCCGCAGCAGCGGCGATCCGCAAATCGACCAGCTCTACGACAGCGATCATGACCGCTGGCTGGACGCGATCCTCGCCCGCTACCGCTTGCCCAGTTCCTCCTACGAGCGTCACAATCCCGATGGCCGCTGGTATCAGGTCTACGACATGCGGACCGACGACGGCACCTTCATCGGCGTTCGCGTCGACATCTCCGAGATCAAGAGCCGCGAGGCGGCATTGCGCGATTCCATGCGCCAGATCGACCTGTTCCGGCATGTGATGGACGAGTTGCCGGTGGCCGCCTTCATCAAGGCGCAGGACCTGAGCATCGAATTCGTCAACAAGGCCTGGTGCGCGATCACCGGCTTGGCCAAGGAGGATGTCATCGGCCGCACCGACCGGCAGTTGTTCGGCGCGCAGGACGCGGATGGCTACAGCCATGACGACACGCAAGTCGCCGTGACGGGCGTCGTCAAGGAGGTCGAGGAACCCGTCACCCATCGCGACGGCACGGTTCGGCAGTTGATGACCCGCAAGAGCCGCCTGGTGGCGCTGGACGGGTCGGTGCATCTGGTCGGTTCGAGCACCGACATCACCGACGTCAAGGCACGCGAGCGTGCGCTGGAAGAAAGCATGCGCGAGAACGAGGTGTTCCGCAGCCTGATCGACAATGTGCCGGTATCGATCTACGCCAAGCGCTCCGATCTCAGGCAGTTCTATGTCAACAAGGGTTGGTGCGATCTGACGGGCTTCAGCAAGGAAGAGGCCATCGGCAAGACCGACATCGAGATTTTCGGGCCGGATGGCGAGGCCTTCGTCAATGGCGACCTCGCCGTGCTGCGCACCGGCGAAACTCAGGAGGTCGAAGAGACGGTCACGCTGGCCGACGGCAGCGTCAGGCATCAATTCGCCCGCAAAGGCGCGATGATCGCCTCCGACGGTTCGCTCTACCTGATCGGCTCGACCACCGACATCACCGAGCTGAAGATGCGGGAGGCCGAACTGCGCGAGGCGCGTCAGCGCGCCGTGCTCGCCGACCGCGCCAAGTCGGAATTCCTCGCCAATATGAGCCATGAGATACGCACGCCGATGAACGGCGTGCTCGGCATGGCCGAACTGCTGGCCAAATCGGACCTCGACCCGAAGCAGAAGACGTTTACCGACATCATCGTGAAGTCGGGCAATGCGCTGCTCACCATCATCAACGACATACTGGATTTCTCCAAGATCGATGCCGGTCAGTTGGTGCTCGATCCGGCGCCCTTCAATCTGGCCGAGGCGATCGAGGACGTGGCGACGCTGGTGTCGACGCGCGCCAAGGAGAAGGACCTCGAGCTGATCGTACGTGTCGAGCCTCGGCTCGAGAGCCTATTCATCGGCGATGTCGGCCGCATCAGGCAGATCGTCACCAACCTGCTCGGCAATGCGGTGAAATTCACCGATGAGGGCCATGTGCTGGTCGACGTCACCGGCGAGAGGGTTCCAGCCGGAACGAAGCTCACCATTTCGGTCACCGATACGGGCATCGGTATCCCCGAGGAAAAACTGAAACTGGTCTTCGAGAAATTCAGCCAGGTCGACACTTCATCGACGCGGCGGCACGAGGGGACCGGCCTCGGCCTCGCCATCACCTCGCGGCTCGTCGAGCTGATGGGCGGCGACATCGGGGTCGAAAGCGCCGAAGGCAAGGGTTCGACGTTCTGGTTCTCGGTGACGCTGCCGAGGGCCGGACAGCAAAACGGGCAACGCATCATGCCGATCGACGTGACCGGCGCGCGTGTCCTGATCGTCGACGACAATGCCGTCAACAGGGCGATCCTGACCGAGCAGATGACATCATGGACGTTCGATTCCTGCGCGGCCGAAAGCGGCGCCGAAGGCCTCAAGGTGCTGATCGCCGCAGCCGCCTATGGCGTGCCGGTCGATTGCGTCGTGCTCGACTACCAGATGCCTGAAATGAGCGGCGCCGAAATGGCGCGGATCGTGCGCAACACCGCTGGCCTTGCCGGAACGCCGATCATCATGCTGACCTCGGTCGACCAGTCGCTCGCCAACACCAGCTATCGCGATCTCGGCATCGATGCCCAGTTGATCAAGCCGGCGCGCTCTTCGGTGCTGCTGGAAACGCTGGTCGCCACCATCCAGCGGCATCGCCACAACACTGGCGGCAGCGACGCGCAGCCGCTCGCGGCCGACGTCGCTGCGAGCAATGTGACGCGGCCGCAGCCCTCGGCACCGTCCGAACAGCGGGCGCTGCTGCAGCCGCCTTCGATTCGCCCCCGGCCACCGGTGGCGGCTGGTGGCGACAGGCTGGACATACTGGTGGCCGAGGACAATGAGGTAAACCAGATGGTGTTCACCCAGATTCTCGGCGAGACCGGTTATGGTTTCGAGATCGTCGGCAATGGCCGCAAGGCGCTCGATGCCTTCGGCCGGCTCAACCCGTGCATGATCCTGATGGATGTCTCCATGCCGGAGATGAACGGTCTCGAAGCGACCGCCGCCATTCGCCGGCTGGAGGAAGAAACCGGCACGCATGTGCCGATCGTCGGCGTCACCGCGCATGCGCTGAAGGGCGACCGCGAGCGCTGCCTGGAGGCAGGCATGGACGACTATCTGCCCAAGCC
>NZ_RZPL01000044.1:0-15554 GCF_004022805.1 Mesorhizobium sp. M7A.F.Ca.CA.002.04.1.1
TGGCACCAAACTGCTGCGCTGGCGCCCCGACAAGGCGCCACGGCAATGCACGTTCGAGCAGATCGAATAAACCGCCCCAGGAAGATCGCCCCAGAAACCTGTCACGATTTATTGCGACGAAGGAACCAACTCGGGATTCACCGGTTCGGACACCATCCACCCGGAGCTACCCTGACATGCCGAATGCAGCAGAAATTCTGATCGACACACTCGTCGCCTGGGACGTGGAGGTGGTGTTCGGCTTGCCGGGAGACGGCATAAACGGGGTCATGGAAGCGTTGCGGACGCGGCGCGACAAAATTGCCTTCGTTCAGGTCCGGCATGAAGAGTCGGCTGCCTTCATGGCATGTGCATATGCCAAGTGGACAGGAAAGCTGGGCGTGTGCCTTGCGACGTCCGGCCCCGGCGGAACACATCTTCTGACCGGCCTCTATGACGCCAAGCTCGACCAGGCTCCGGTGCTGGCGATTACGGGCATGCAGTTCCACGATCTGATCGAGACGTTCACGCAACAGGATGTCGATCTGACGCGCGTGTTCAACGATGTCTCCGTTTATAACGCCCATGTTGCCGATGCCGCGCATATGGAAAACGTCGCCAGCCTTGCCTGCCGAACGGCGCTGGCGCGCAAGGGCGTCGCCCATCTTTCGATTGCCAGCGACATCCAGGAGCAGGAGCGTGATCCGTCGAAGCGCTCCAAGCGCAATCGCCCGGCGCACACGCCGCAGGATATGTTCGCCGGTCACAGCGTACCGCTGGACGTTGAGCTCGACAAAGCCGCCGCCATTCTCAATGACGCTTCGCGGGTTGCGATCTTGGCCGGGCGCGGCGCCATCGGCGCGGCCGCCGAACTCGAACACACGGCGCGCCTGCTGCAGGCGCCTGTCGCGAAGGCTTTGCTGGGCAAGGCGGTGCTGCCGGACGACCATCCCTACACCACCGGCGGGATCGGCATTCTTGGAACCCTGGCTTCGCAAGAGGCGATGGAGAACTGTGACGCGGTGCTGATTGTCGGTTCGACCTTCCCCTACATCGAATACTACCCGCAGCCCGGACAGGCCCGTGGCGTCCAGATCGACTGCGATGCGCAACGGATCGGCTTGCGCTTTCCGGTCGAGGCCGGCCTCGTCGGCGACGCGGCCGAGACATTGCGCGCGCTCAACCAGCGCCTGACGCAAAAGCCCTCCGATGAATTCCTGCGCCGTTCCCAGGAGACCATGAGAAAATGGCGCGAGATGATGCGGCAGTCGGAAGACATGCAGGCGCAACCATTGAAGCCACAAGCGATTGCCCGGGCGTTCGGACAAAGATTGGCGGACGACACAGTGCTGGCCACGGATTCCGGTCAGAATACGGAGCTGGCCGCCCGCCATGTCGATCTTCGCAGCGGCCAGGCATTTGGGGTGTCCGGATCGCTGGCGTCGATGGCTTGCGGTCTGGCCTACGCCATCGCTGCCGGCATAGCGTTTCCCGGTCGACCGATTGCCGCCATCGTCGGCGATGGCGGCTTTGCCATGCAGCTCGGCGAATTCTCGACGGCGGTGCGCTACAAGATCCCGCTCAAGGTTCTGGTGATCAAGAACAACATGCTCAATCAGATCGCCTGGGAGCAGATGATGTTTCTGGGCAACCCGCAATTCGGTTGCGAATTGCAGCCGATCGATTTTGCCAAGGCGGCAGAAGCAATGGGCGCAAAGGGTTTTCGCATCGAGCGGGCCGATCAGATCGAGACGGTTCTCGACCAGGCTTTCGCCACGCAAGGCCCTGTCGTGATCGAAGCGCTGGTAGATGCCTATGAGCCGCTGATGCCGCCCAAAATGCCGGCAGACTACGCCAAGAACTTCCGCCAGGCCCTGCCGCGGACGCCGGGACACGAACGCATAGAAGAAAATATCGCCCGTGAGCCGGCGAAATCGATGATGGATGCCTAGAGGCGGCGCAGGGAGGTGGAACAGCGCGCCTCAGTGGCTTCATTCTGAATCTTTCCAGATGAACCCGCGCTCTTCCGGGTGACGGATGCGGATCATGAGCTTCGACGCGCTCTTTTCGACCTCGATTTGCTATGGCAACGGCGCTCCGCAGGCTGGTTGGACTCTGGCGCTACCCATCACATTGCCACTGGCGGCAATCCTTTTGCTGTATGTTGCCGGCGCTGGCCGGCTGTGGCGACGGAGCGGACGTGGACGTCGCTTGCGATCGCGGCAGGCCTTGCTGTTTGCTGCCGGCTGGTCCGTCCTGGCGTTCGCCTTTGTAAGCCCGATCCATGCATTGAGCGAACATGTGTTTGCGGCGCACATGATCGAGCACGAATTGCTGATGGCGGTCGCAGCGCCTCTGCTGGTTGCCTCCCGCCCGACGGCGGCGATGATGTGGGCCCTGCCGGTACAGCTGCGCCAGATATTCGGAGTGGCTGGACATGCAAATGCGCTTCGGGCGGTCTGGGCGTTCATCAGCCGTCCTGTGGTCGCGACCGTCCTGCACGGAGCCGCGATATGGATCTGGCATGTCCCGGCGCTGTTCGAGGCTGCCCTCCAGCAGGGCTTCCTGCACTATGCCCAGCACGCGAGTTTCCTCGGTAGCGGGCTTTTGTTCTGGTGGGTGCTGCTGCCTCGCCTTGGCCGCGAGCAGGCTTGCGGCAATGCCGTGATGCATCTTTTCTTCACCTCCCTCCACACCGGGCTGCTCGGGGTGTTGCTCGTCGTCTCGCCCAGGCTGTGGTATCCGGATAATGCGATCGGCTCGGATTTATGGGGGCTCAACCCGCTCGAGGACCAGCAACTTGCAGGCTTGATCATGTGGATTCCCGCCGGCCTGATCTATGGCGGAGCCGCACTGCTCCTGGTCGCTTTCTGGATTCAAACGAGCAGTCCGCGGCAACAGGCTTTCCAGCAGTTGCGCATCGTCTAACCCGCACCGCTTCGCGTCGGTTTTCAGCCGGGGGGTGTTGCCAAGCATCCTTTTTCAGTCAGCCGCGTTATGGCCTTGGCAACGATGGTGGATCCTTCATGGCGAGGTGCATGAGTCCGTTGGCCAGCTCTCGCAGGCTGACACGACCGCGAATGTCGCTTGCCCCCACATGTCCTAGGCAAATCTTGCCTGGCACCGTTCAGGGAACGGCCGCGCAACGGCGTTTGAGGGCGATCAGCGCAGCGCCGATATTGGCCTTGGCAGGATGCGGCGACAAGCAATCGGCCCTCCATGCACACGGTGCGAATGCCCGGAGAATCCTTGATCTGATCTGGTCTTTCAGCGCAATCGCAGTGGCCACGTGGCTGCTTGTCATGTTGATCCTGGCGGCAGCGCTTTTGCGTCGTCGCCTGTCCGAGACAACGCGCTCGCCGCTCGAGATCGATTCTCGTCAGGAGCGCCGATTTACCCGCGCTGTCGGCAGCGCCATTGCGTTGACCGTTCTGGTGCTCGTCATGATGACGATAGCGAGTTTTTTCGCCGGCAAATCCATTGCTTCGCTGAGTGGAACGGAAACGCTTGCCGTGCGCATCACCGGGCACCAATGGTGGTGGGAGGTCCGGTATCCCGGAGATGATCGGTCCCAATCGATCGTCACGGCAAATGAAATCCATGTCCCGGTTGGCGAACCGGTCAAGGTCGAACTCGATTCGCTCGATGTCATTCATAGCTTCTGGGTGCCGAACCTTGCCGGCAAGCGCGATCTCATTCCGGGCCGGCCGAGTGAGCTCACACTCGTCGCCGATAAGCCCGGCATCTATCGTGGCCAGTGTGCCGAATTCTGCGGCTATCAGCACGCCCATATGGCCATCACCGTCATCGCGGAAAGCCGCGAAGCGTTCGAAGCATGGCAATCCAGGCAAAACGCCGTCGCATCCGCGCCTGGCGGCGACGAAGAGCGCCGCGGCCAACAGGCATTTCTGTCCACCGGCTGTGCGCTCTGCCACACGATAAGAGGCACGCCTGCCAGCGGAACGGTGGGACCTGACCTAACTCATCTCGCCAGCCGACGCGCACTGGCCGCGGATACGCTCGCCATGACCCCTGGCGCGCTCGCCGCCTGGATCGCCGATCCACAGTCGATAAAGCCCGGCGCCAAGATGCCGCGCATTGCCCTTAGCGCCGACGATCTCAACGCGGTCGTCACCTATCTCGGAAGCCTCGAATGAGTGGCCTTGCGGGAAAGCCGGCCGAGCACACTCAGGAGGCCCTGAAAGGCATCCGTGACACCGGTCTCGAAGAGGTGAGACTGCGCGCCTTTCTGGCGCATGCCTGGCGAACGCCGAAAGGCTTCTACGGCTGGCTGGTCACGGTCGATCACAAGCTGATCGGACGGCGCTATATCGTGACGGCTTTCCTGTTTCTCATCCTTGCGGGTCTGTCAGCGCTCGCCATGCGCTTCCAGCTTGCCCAGCCTGAGGCCGGCCATATCGGTCCCGATCTCTACAACCAGCTGTTCACCATGCACGGCACGACGATGATGTTTCTGTTTGCCGTGCCGGTGATGGAAGCTTTCGCCATTTACCTGGTGCCGCTGATGATCGGCACTCGCAATGTCGCCTTTCCGCGGCTCAATGCATTCAGCTACTGGGTCTATCTTTCCGGCGGGCTGATGATCTGGATCGCCTTCGCCTTCGAAACCGGTGCGGATGCCGGCTGGTTTTCCTATGTGCCGCTCGCCGGACCCGAATATGGCGTCGGCAAGCGCCCCGATTTCTGGGCGCAGATGGTGACCTACACCGAAGTGTCCGCCCTCGCGGTAGCGGTCGAGATCATCGCGACAGTTTTCAAACAACGTGCCCCCGGCATGTCGCTCGACCGCATCCCGCTCTATGTCTGGTCCGTCCTCGTTACGGCTTTCGTCATCCTGTTCGCCATGCCGGCCGTGATGGTCTCGAGCACAATGCTGATCCTCGACCGCCTGGTCGGCACAAAATTTTTCGACCCCGTAGCAGGCGGCGATGCACTGCTGTGGCAGCATCTGTTCTGGTTCTTCGGCCATCCCGAGGTCTATATCATCTTCATTCCGGCGACCGGCTTCGTTTCCGCGATCCTGCCGACCTTCGTTCGCCGCCCGGTGTTCGGCTATCTCGGGATCGTGCTGTCGTTGATCGCGATCGGTTTTCTTTCCTTCGGCCTGTGGGTGCACCACATGTTCGCTACCGGCCTGCCGCAACTCGGCGAGAGCTTCTTCACCGCTTCCTCGATGATGATCGCCATTCCGAGCGGCGTTCAGATCTTCTGCTGGATTGCGACGATCTGGGGCGGCCGGCCGATCTTCGCCACGCCCATGCTTTTCGTTCTCGGCTTCATCTTCACCTTTGTGATCGGCGGCCTGACCGGCGTCATGGTCGCCTCGGTGCCGCTCGACCTGCAGGTGCACGACACCTATTTCGTGGTTGCCCATTTCCATTATGTGCTGGTCGGGGGCGCCGTCTTCCCCCTGCTCGGCGCCGTTTATTACTGGTTTCCCAAGATCACCGGACGCATGCTGTCCGAGAGGCTCGGCCGCTGGAATTTCTGGCTGGTCTTCCTCGGGTTCAATCTCACCTTCTTCCCCATGCATATTCTCGGTCTGCAAGGCATGCCGCGCCGCGTTTATACGTATCCGCCGGCGAGCGGCTGGGGCGAGATGAACCTCTTCATCAGCCTCTCTTCGCTGGTGGTGTTCGCGGGCTTCGCGCTTTTCTTCCTGAATCTCTTTCTCAGCCTCCGCAACGGCCGCATTGCAGGAGACAATCCCTGGGGCGCGAGCACGCTCGAATGGGCGACGACGTCGCCGCCGCCCTCCTACGATTTTTCGCGGCTGCCCGTGGTAACTCACCGCGAACCGCTTTGGGCCGAGCCCGATGTGCTCCCAGTGGTCGAAGGTCTGCGTGTCGACGCCCGCGAGGTGCTCGCCGGTACGGTCGCCGATGCGATGCCGCAAGTAAGGGTACCATCGGCTGACAACTCGATCTGGCCGTTGCTGTCGGCCATCGCAGTCGGCGGCGCATTTCTCGGTTCGATATACACGCCGTGGGCGGTGGTCTGGGGAGCGATCCCGGTTTCGATCGGCTTTATCTGCTGGTTCTGGCCGAAAGGCGAACCGGAGGACGAGGAATGAGGCACCGCCCCGTCGCCGACGTCAGTCACCTGCCCACATACGATTTCGGGTCAGCGAGCCCGATGTGGTGGGGAACCCTTGCCTTCATTGCCCTCGAGGCAACCGGTTTTGCCTTGGCGATAGGCACTTACTTCTATCTGGCCGTGCTGGCCCGGCATTGGCCCATTGGGGCCCCTGCGCCAGATCTGCTGCCGGGGACGGCAGTACTGGTTATTCTGGTTGCGAGCGTCGTGCCCAACCACATGATCGAGGTTTGGGCACGTCGCCAGGACCTGGCGAAAGTTCGCCTTGGCATGGTCGTCATGTCGATCGTCGGCATTCTTCCGCTG
Source organism: Mesorhizobium sp. M7A.F.Ca.CA.002.04.1.1 (assembly GCF_004022805.1). Lineage (NCBI taxonomy): Bacteria > Pseudomonadati > Pseudomonadota > Alphaproteobacteria > Hyphomicrobiales > Phyllobacteriaceae > Mesorhizobium > Mesorhizobium sp. M7A.F.Ca.CA.002.04.1.1. The sequence goes on from NZ_RZPL01000044.1 coordinate 6,403, forward strand.
ATCGTTCGCATCTGGGAATTTCCGGCTCTGCGGATTTCCTGGGATCAGAACGCTTACGGATCGATCGTCTGGTTCCTGCTCGGGCTGCATACGACGCATCTCCTTACCGATGTCGGCGACACGATCGTCCTGGCGGTTCTCATGTTCACGCAAAAAGGCAAGGCAGGCCGCCGCTTCAGCGACGTCTCGGACAACGCCTTCTACTGGGACTTCGTCGTCGTCTCATGGGTCGTGCTCTATCTTGTTATCTATTGGGCTCCGAGGATGTGAGATGCAGGCGATCCGTACCGGCGTTTCCTGGGCAGGCCTGGTCAGCGGACCAGTTGCGTGGGCAATAACGCTGCAGCTCGATTATTCGATTGCATCCTGGCAATGCCATGCCGGCTTTCGTCCCACTGCCTTGTTCTCGTTGATAGGCGCCGCGGTCGCCCTGGCAGGCGCGCTGCTGTCGTGGCACGCCGTTCATGACCGCGGACATGGTACGGTTCCGCCCCGGAAGGCGCGCACGCGCGCATTCCTTGCAAGGACTTCCGTGGGCATCGGGGCGCTGTTCACGCTCATCTTGCTGGCGCAGCTGATGGCAGGGCTGATCTTCAGCGGGTGCGAACTGTGACGAGGTCAAAGACCCGGAGATTGGCCGTCCGCCGGTGCCCGCCTTGGCCTGCCGCGGGCATTCCATTCCCGGCCGTCACCTCCCGGGCGGTCGCGCTCGTCTTGGCATCGTTGCCGCTTTGCACTGAGCTGCGGGCGAGCGAAATCCAGAAGGGTGAATACCTTACCCGAGCGGCCGACTGCATCGGCTGCCACACGTCCAATCCGAGCCGCCCGTTCGCTGGAGGCTATCGCGTGCCGACACCCTTCGGCGACGTATACTCGACCAACATCACACCTGATCCTGACACGGGCATTGGACGCTACTCCGCGGACGAGTTCGTGCGGGCCGTGCGGAAAGGTATCAGGCGCGATGGAGCCGATCTCTATCCCGCCATGCCCTATGACAGCTTCGCCGCGATGAGCCGCGAGGACGTGCTTGCGATCCGGACCTACCTCCTGGCGCAGCCGCCGATCTCGCAGCCGCAGCCGCGAAACATCCTGCCTTTTCCATTCAACCAGCGCTGGACAGTTGCGCTGTGGAAGCTCGCGAACCTGCATACCGGCAGTTTCACGCCCGATCGGAACCGGACCGCCGCATGGAACAGGGGAGCCTACCTGGTCGAGGTGCTCGGCCACTGCGGTGCCTGCCACACGCCAAGGAATGCAACGTTCGGCATGGATGAAGACCACAAGCTTGCCGGCGGCACCGCCGGCATCTGGCAGGCCTTCAACATTACCAGCGACAAGATCGCAGGCGTCGGCGACTGGAGCAACGAAGAGCTGTCTCGATTTCTCAAAACCGGCGCCGTTCCCGGGAAGGCTTATGCGGGCGGGCCGATGGCGGAAACGGTCATGAACAGCCTGCAACATCTTTCCGATGACGATATCCAGGCCATCGTCGCTTATCTCAGGGACGTGCCCGCCCAATCGGGAGACGAAAAGCAGCCGCGTTTCTCATGGGGTAACGCGGCCACGGCCGACGGCGATGCTGGAACCGAAGGGATGACGCAAGGCAGCGGGACCGCAGCCGGCGATGATCTCTATCGATCGCTCTGTTCGACATGCCATGGGGCGAACGGAGGCGGATCGTCAGACGGATCCTATCCGTCCTTGACCCGCAACAGCACCCCCGGCGCGGCCACACCCGAGGATGTCGCCATGACCATCCTTGAAGGCGTCAAAGCTGGCGACGTGGCGGGGCGTAAGTCGATGGCGGCCTTCGGCGGCTGGCTGGACGATGGCCAGGTGGCAGCCCTTGCAAATTACGTCACCGCTCGGTTCGGAAATCCCGACGTCAGCGTTACCGCGGCCGATATACGCCAGATGCGGGCCGGCTCGACAACAGGCCAGACAATCATGGTTCTGGCGGCTCAATCACTTGTGGCGTGCGCCGCCGTGTTGATGCTTGGGCTGCTGCTTCTGCTGGCAAGGCGCCTGCGCCGTCGGACCAGTTCAGTGCGCCTCATGTCCGCGCATAGAGATAGGCGGTGATGTCGCGCGCCTCTTGAGGCGACAGATTTGTATTGGGCATGGCCGTGTTCGGGTCTACGTCCCGCGCTCTGCTGATCCAGCGCATCATCGCATCCGGGCTGGCTCGCGATGCCCCGATATATCCTCTTTCGACGACGCCCCGCAGGGAGGGACCGACGGTACCACGGGCGCCGGGCACCCCCGGGATTTCGTGACATCCGCCACAGCCGTTGCGGATCATGGCCGGGATGGCTCGTTGAGGGTCGCCGCCGATCGCCTGCACAAGCGTGGTTTCTCGCAGACTGTTGCTGCGAACCGATCCGCTGGCGAAGACGGCAAAACCGATGACGACAGCCGCCGATGCTCCTGCCAACCACCAGAATTGGGGCGGCGCTTGCTTGGCGGCCTGCCGGTTCATCTGCGCTTACCGCTCTCAGCGCTCAATGCGCTGCCGAAGCACTGGTCCGGCAACGGATTGAGGAGCCGGGTCATTTATTACAGTTCTGCACATTCGATGTTGTCGTGCCGGTCGCGGTGTTGTTGTCGATGTCGTTGCCTGCCGAATCTTTGCAGCGGTCAGTCATGCCACCTGATTTCGTTGTGGAATTTGTCGAATTTGTAGTGCTCGGATCGGAAGGATTCACGGATGTTCCAGAGCCGGTGCCGCTGTTGCCGCCGGTATTTCCAGACGTAGCCCCGGTGCCGTCGTTCGAGCCCGAACCGCTGTTGGAGCCGGAACTGTTCGACTGTGCCACTGCCGATGTGGCCAATGTGAGCGCGAGCACAGCGGCGGACAGAAGTTTGACGATCATGGTGGATCTCCTGGTTGGGTGTACCGCCACCAAACCAATCCTTTCCTGATATGTTCCCGGCGAAATCGTGTTCAGCAAAATTCTTGTGAAACAGGTTTTTGTGCCGGCACTGCAGACGGGCTAGCCGCGCGACGGCGGTCGATATAGGTGCGCCGCCTTGGCGTCGTCCGGCCGCGGAAGCAGCGCTGGCCGCATGCCCTCGCCTGAAGCATAGTTGCTCACTGGTGGCCGCTGCCCGCGTCCCCGACCAGTGCCCGATCATCCCCGGATCGGAGACAGCTCAATCATCGCCATGAAAGTCATAGCAACGGGCCGAACACGAATATAGCCAGTAGAGCAAGAAAAATCACGGCGATAACTGCGATCGCCCACGTGACAATTCTTCTTGTCCCCCGTTGCTCCTGCTTGCGAGAGATATTTTCAGCCACAGTACGAAATCCTTGCTGCAAAACTCAACCGACGACAAGGCTCAGCGCCCGCATGGTCCTGCCGGACTGTTGGGCCGCGTCCTGGAATGGCCACAGCCGGGGCTCACATGCCTACCAACCCTGCCGCCCGTACCAATCGTCGACATCGCGCCGCACGCGGTCCTTTTCGATGCCGTAACGCTCCTGGATCTTGCCTTCGAGTTGATCGCGCTTGCCGGCGATGCGGTCAAGGTCATCATCGGTGAGTTTGCCCCACTGCTCCTTGACCTTGCCTTTCACCTGTTTCCAGTTTCCTTCCACGCGGTTCCAGTCCATGACACCGTTCTCCCTGTTTTGGAAAGGTCCGGAATAGGAAACGCAATCCAGTCAAGGATGTTCCTGGAAACAGCCAACGCGCTGCCCGATGCCGAATCGGTTGCCAGAAGTTATCGCCCCTTGCGGTCCGCAAAGTACGTTCGAGCCAACTTTCAGCCGAGCCATCGTCGCTCGCTCAAACCCGCGTATTGCACGTCATATGCCAAGGCTCTAAACGGCTCCGACGATGCTTTACATTCGTGCCCGATCACGTTTGAGTGCTGTCAGGCAATCAGCGCTAACTCCAGCGGAGGCGACAACACACCATCGCCGCCTAATCCCCCTACTCCCACTCGATTGTTCCAGGCGGCTTCGACGTCACGTCGTAGACGACGCGGTTGATGCCGCGGACTTCGTTGATGATGCGGGTGGCAGCAGCCCCCAGGAAGGCCATGTCGTAGTGGTAGAAATCCGCCGTCATGCCGTCGACCGAGGTGACGGCGCGCAGCGCGCAGACGAACTCGTAGGTGCGGCCGTCGCCCATCACGCCGACCGTCTGCACCGGCAGCAGCACGGCGAATGCCTGCCAGATGGCATCGTAGAGGCCGGCTTTGCGGATCTCGTCAAGATAGATGGCGTCGGCTTCGCGCAGGATCTCCAGCTTTTCGCGGGTGATGCCGCCGGGGCAGCGGATGGCGAGGCCCGGGCCGGGGAATGGATGGCGTCCGATGAAACTCTCGGGCAGGCCAAGCTCCTTGCCCAGCGCCCTGACCTCGTCCTTGAACAGCTCGCGCAGCGGCTCGACCAGCTGCATGTTCATGCGCGCCGGCAGGCCGCCGACATTGTGGTGCGACTTGATCGTCACCGACGGGCCGCCGGTGAAGGAGACACTTTCGATCACGTCGGGATAGAGCGTGCCTTGCGCCAGGAATTCGGCGCCGCCGAGTTTCTTGGCCTCTTCCTCGAACACCTCGATGAACAGCCGGCCTATGGTCTTGCGTTTTTTCTCCGGATCCGACTCGCCCTCGAGGGCGTCGATGAAACGGTCCGACGCGTTGACCAGAATGAGCGGCAAATTGTAGTGCTCACGGAACATCGCCACCACGCCCGCGGCCTCGTCCTTGCGCATCAGGCCGTGGTCGACAAGGATGCAGGTCAGCTGGTCGCCGACCGCTTCGTGGATCAACAGCGCGGCAACGGAGGAATCGACGCCGCCCGACAGCGCGCAGATGACCTTGCCCTTGCCGACCTGCTTGCGGATCGCCTCGACCGCGTGCTCGCGGTAGGCGCGCATGGTCCAGTCGCCCTCGATGCCGGCGATGTTGTGGACGAAGTTCCTGAGCAGCCGGGCACCGTCGGGCGTATGCACCACCTCGGGGTGGAACATGATGCCGTACATCTTGCGCTCGATGTTGCCGAAGATGGCGAAGGGCGAGCCCTCCGATTTGCCGAACACCTCGAAGCCGGTGGGCAAGGAGATGACGCGGTCGCCATGGCTCATCCACACCTGGTGGCGCTGGCCGGGCGCCCACAGGCCCTCAAACAGCGGGCTGTCCTTCTGGATCTCGACGAAGGCGCGGCCGAATTCGCGATGGTCGGAGCTTTCGGCGACGCCGCCCATCTGCACGCACATGGCCATCTGGCCGTAACAGATGCCGAGCACCGGCACGCCGGCGTCGAAGACGATCTGCGGCGCGCGCGGACTGCCGATATCGCCGGTCGAAGCCGGGCCGCCGGACAGGATCACGGCTTTCGGATTGATGCGCTTGAATGCCGCTTCGGCCGACTGGAACGGCACGATCTCGGAAAACACGCCGGCCTCGCGGATGCGGCGGGCGATGAGCTGGGTGAACTGGCTGCCGAAATCGACAATCAGGACGGTATCGGGATGATTGGCTGTTTTCATGGCGAGCGTTTAGAGAAAGAAATGAGTCGACGCAATGGGTTGCGAGTTTCAGAGCGGTCTGGCGTCTTCATGCGGCGAATCTTTCAGAAGCGTGCCCGAACCGATGGCCTGTTCGAGCCGCATGACGGCCTCCGCCAGCTTCTCATCGATGACTTCAAGATATTCGGTCCAGTCGCCGACATGCCTGAGATCCGCCGCCCCGTCGGAAATGCCGCGCAGCCCGATCAGCGGAATGTCGAACAACTGGCAGGCGCGCAGGCAGGCGAAGGTCTCCATGTCGACCATGTCGGCGTTAACAGCATCATAGGCCGCACCGGTGATGATCGCGCCGCCGGTCGATAGCGTCGCCTGCTTGATATCAGGTATCTTGAAGGGCAATGGCACGGTCACCGGCAGGTCGAGGAAGGGTGTGGCACCCTTCTCGAAGCCGAGCGGCGAAGCGTCGATGTCACGGTAGCTGACCGAAACCGCCTGGTAGATTCCCGTCTGCTCCAGCGTCCGGCTGCCGGCTGAGCCGAGCGACACGACGAGGTCGGGCAGGGTTTTTTGCGACTTCAGCCAGGAGAGTTCAGCGCCTAGCCTGACGCCGGCCTCGACCGGACCGACACCTGTCATCAATGGCGTGAACAGCTGCTTGAGATGCGGACCGTATTCGGCCTGCGCCGCCATGACGAAGAGGACGTCCTTGCCCGACAGGCGGCGAATTTTATCGGTCATGATGATTTGCTCCTCTCCGCCCGATCACCTGCTTATCTGCGCCGCCGCTCGCCGGGACCCGCTGCCTCCGGCAGCTCCCGGCGTCCGTGGCCTTTCATCGTGCCACCGGCACGATGAATTCGCCTGCGGCGAACCGGCCACTCACCCTTCTATCCCATCACGCCCGACCACCGTCATCATCGTTCCGGTCATGGTGGCGATCAGCTTGGCCTCGCCGTCGGCGGCAAAGGCGTAGGCCTGGCCGTCGGCGACGATGATGGTGCGGCCTGGCTTGGTCACCGAGCCGCGGAACAGGAAGCGCTCGCCCCTGCCCGGCGCCAGCAGGTTGACCTTGAACTCGATGGTCAGCACGCCGGAATTTTCCGGCATCAGCGAAAAAGCGGCATAGCCGCAGGCCGAGTCCAGCGCGGTCGAAATGACGCCGGCATGGAGGAAGCCGTGCTGCTGGGTGAGTGCCGCCGAATAGGGCATCTCGATCTCGATGATGCCGGGCGTCACCAGCGTCAGTTCGGCGCCGATCGTGGCCATCGCCTTCTGGCGTGCGAAGGAGGTCCTGACGCGATCCTCATAGTCCGGGGCGGGTACGATCTTTGCTGCCATGGCCGCTGCCTTCCTTTATGCGGATAAGCTTATTGCAGAGGCATGGACGGCAGGCAAATGCTTTTGCTGCACTGCACAATCGACCTGGCCTGCCTGCTGGCGCCACGCATCCGTCAGGAATTGGCGACATCCGATCGGATTCAGGCCGACCTGCGCAACGCACAGAAGTAAAACCCGTCGGTGCCGCTCAGCGCCGGCGACAGCGAGATGTCGCCTTTGGCGCCGATGCGCGCGGCTGCCGGATGGCCGGGAAAACGGCTGTCCCAGAGCTGGCGGTGGTCGACGGGAACAAAGCCGCTGTTACGGTCCCGAAAGGCCGCGATCTGCTCGCCATTCTCCTCATCAAACACCGAGCAGGTGATGTAGACCAGCAGGCCGCCCGGTTTGACATAGGCTTTGGCCGCATCGAGGATCGCCGACTGTTCGCCCTTGCGGGTATCGAGCTGCCTCTGCGTCAGCCGCCATTTGGCGTCGGGGCGGCGCCGCCAGGTGCCGCTGCCGGTGCAGGGCGCGTCGACCAGCACGATGTCCATGTGGTTGCCGAGCGGCGCGAGTTCCGTGGGCTTGGTGACCACCTGCACATTGCGGTTTTCCGAACGACGGATGCGGTCGAAGATCGGCGCCAGCCGTGCTTTCTCCGCATCATGGGCAAAGATCTGGCCACGATTTTCCATCGAAGCCGACAGTGCCAGCGTCTTGCCGCCGGCGCCGGCGCAGAAATCCAGCACCTGCATGCCGGCTTCGGCCCCGGCAAGGGCGGCCGCGATCTGCGAGCCTTCGTCCTGGACCTCGAACCAACCCTTCTGGAAGGCCGGTTCGGCCTGCACATTCGGGTGCCGGCCATCGCCGTCGATCGGTGGAATGCGGATGCCGTGCGGGGCGATTGCCGCGGGTTTGGCGCCGGTTCCCGTCAGTTCGGCCAGCACCTTGTCGCGGTTGGCCTGCAAGGTGTTGACCCTGAGGTCGAGCGGCGGGCGCGTTGCCAGCGCGGCGCCCTCGTCGGCCCAGCTCGGGCCGAAGGCTCGCTCGAAAAGCGGCGCGCACCAGTCGGGAACATCCGCCCGCACCGCGTCCGGCGCATCGGCGAGCCGACCGTCGGCGATGGCCTGAAGCTCGGCGGCGGTCAGCAGCGGCGGTGCGAACTTGTCACCATCCAGCGCCTCGTTGAGCGACTGGGCCGTCTGCCCCCATTCGAGCAGCAGGGCGCCGAAGCCAATGGCGCGCGGCGTGTCCTGCCCCAGCAGCCAGCCCGCGGAACGCTTGTGGCGCAAGGCGTCATAGACGATGTTGCCGATGGCCGCACGGTCGCCGCCGCCGGCGAAGCGATGCGACAGGCCCCAATCCTTCAGCGCGTCCGCCACCGGCCGGTGGCGCCGGCCGATGTCTTCCAGCACTTCGATGGCCGCAGCCAGCCTTCCGCCCAGTCGCATTGTCTTGTTCCGTCACGCAGAAAATTATTCCGGCCCTGCTCTAGAGCGCGCAACCGGCGCGCACAAGCAGGTCGGCCGGCACAACCGCTCTGCTTTCCAACTTTTCTGGTTGCGAATACTCTTCCGATTGTGATTCGCGGCGCGAAAAGGTGAACCGGCGGATCGACACGAGGAGAGGGCAATGAAGACTTATCTGGCGGAAGTTCTAGGCACATTTCTATTGGTGTTCATCGGTACGGCTTCTGTGGTGACGGGCGGCTTCGGCGGCGCGCTGCCGCTTGGCCAGGAAGGGATCGGTCTGGCGTTCGGCATCGGCCTCATCGCCGCGGCCTATGCGATCGGCCCCATTTCGGGCGCGCATCTCAACCCGGCGGTGACGCTCGGCGTCTTCCTTGCCGGCCGCCTGCCGGCCAAGGACGTCATCCCCTACTGGATCGCGCAGGTCATCGGCGGCGTCCTTGCTTCACTGGCGTTGTGGATCATCGTCTCCGGCCAGGTTGGCGGACACACCACCGGCTTCGGCGCCAATGGCTGGGATGTGACGAAATGGGGTGTCAGTTCGGCCTTCCTGTGGGAAGTGATCGGCACCTTCACCTTCGTCACCGTGATCCTTGGCGTCACGGCCGAAAAGCACTCGACGGCGTTCGCCGGACTGGTCATCGGCCTGACGCTGGCAGGGCTGCACTTCGCCATCATCCCGGTGACCGGCACGTCGCTCAACCCGGCCCGCTCGATCGGTCCGGCGCTGTTTTCGGGAACTGCGGCGATCGGCCAGCTCTGGCTGTTCATCGTGGCACCGTTGATCGGCGGCGCCATTGCCGGCGTCGTCGCCAAGGCGCGCATCTTCGAGAAGGACTGAGCTCTTTGGAAGGCTGAATATGCGAAGGCGCGGGCCATGGCC
>NZ_RZPL01000450.1:0-4776 GCF_004022805.1 Mesorhizobium sp. M7A.F.Ca.CA.002.04.1.1
CGCCGGACTTCCCAATGCAAAATGGCACGATGCCGACCTGCTGGTGAACTGGATCCGGGCGGTCAAATCGGCGCCGGAGATCGCCTATTTGCGCAAGGCATCGACGCTCGCCGAAGCTGCCGTCACGCGAGCCTTCGAGGTGATCGCGCCGGGCGTTCGCGAATGCGACGCCATCGCCGCCATCCAGGCGGCGCAGATCGCGGGCAGCCCGGATTTTGCCGGCGACATCACAGCGCTTCCGCCGACAATCCTCGGTGGCGAGAATGCCTCGGCGCCGCACATCATGTGGAGCGACAGGCGGTTTGGAGAAAACGAGACGATTGCGCTGGAACTTGCCGGCGTTTGCCGCCGCTATGCCGCCGGCCTCGCCAGGACCATGCAGCTTGGCAAGACGCCGACAAATGTCTCGGATACCGCCAAAGCGGTGATCGAGGGCATGGACGCGGTGCTCAACGCGGTCAGGCCGGGAACGACTGCCGAAGCGGTCGAAGCTGCCTGGCGCAAGGTCATCCAGCGCTACGGACTGAAGAAGGAATCGCGCATCGGCTACTCCATCGGCGTCGCCTATCCGCCGGATTGGGGCGAACACACGATCAGCCTCAGGCCGGGCGACAAGACGGTGCTTGAACCGGGCAACGTCGTTCATTCCATCCTTGGCATGTGGATGGACGGCTGGGGCATCGAGGTCAGCGAGACCATCCTGGTCACCGAAACCGGCCACGAGACCCTGACGAAGTTCCCGCGAGAGATCCATGTCAAATCCTGAGGGTTCGGCCACGGCGGGTGGTGTTGCGAAAACCGTGACGACCGATATCGACGCCGGAATTCTCGACCGGATGATCGAGGTCCGTCGCCATCTGCACCGCAATCCCGAGCTTTCGAACCAGGAGGCCGGCACGCAGCGTTACCTCAGGCAGATGCTGGTGGATCAGGGAATCGTCGACATTCGCGACGTCGCCGGCTTTGGCCTTGCCGTCGATATTGTCGGCGCCGGCAGGCCGTCAAATCGAAAGATCGCCATTCGCGCCGACATCGATGCCTTGCCGATCGAGGAGGAGTCCGGCGTCGATTATGCATCGACGAATCCAGGTGTGATGCATGCCTGCGGTCACGACGCCCATGCATCGATGGCTTTCGCGGTGGCCGCGCATCTTCACCAGTCGCGGGACAGTTTTGGCGGTACCGTTCGCCTGATCTTCCAGCCGGCGGAGGAGGACGAACCGTCGGGCGGCAAGCGGGTGGTGGAAGAGGGGCTTCTCGACGACATCGACGCCGCCATCTGCGTCCACGTCGATCCGTACACACCGACCGGCAAGATCGCCGTCGGCTCCGGTCCCTACACTCTGGCCTGTGACACGTTCGATGTGGCCGTCATCGGCTCGGCGGCACACGCGGCAAAACCGCATGAAGGCGTCGATGCGTTGGCCGTGGCTTGCTCCCTGGTGAGCGAATTGCAGAAGATCGTTTCGCGCGAGACCGATCCGTACGATCCGCTGGTGATTTCCGTGACTGCCATCAATGGCGGCAACGCCTACAATGTCACAGCCGGCAGGGTCACGTTGAAAGGCACCATCCGCAGCGGCAGCGATGCAACCCGCGAGCGGGCCTGGCACCGCGTTCGTACGATAGCCGAGGGTATGGCGACGAGCCACGGCGCGCGTGTCGAGGTCGACATCCACAAGGGCGAACCCGGCGTCGTCAACGATGTCGAGATGACAGAGCTGATTGCCGCCAGCGCCAAGGCCTGCATCGGTGCCGACAACGTCCTCAACACGCCCGGATGGACGATCGCGGACGACTTTGGCTACTACAGCGAGAAACGTCCTTCGGTCTATTTTCGGCTGGGAATCCGGAACGAGGAGATCGGATCGGTCTTTCCGCTCCATCACGCCCGGTTTCGTGTCGACGAGGCCGCGTTGAAGGTCGGCGCGACCACCCTGGTTGCGGCAGCGACGGCGTTTCTGTCTACGGGAGCGCCTTAGTCAGCCATCATGATGGTCATCGGCGCATGGGGCAGGAGCCTGGGATCGCTTACAGATACTGGGCGACCTTCTTGCCGACCGTGAGGAAGCGCAAGGGATCGATCGCTTCGCCATTGTGGCGGACTTCGTAGTGCAGATGCGGGCCGGTCGAGCGGCCGCTGCTGCCGGTCTTGCCGATGACGGCGCCGGCGTCCAGTTTCTCGCCGACGGTCACGTCGATCTCGCTGAGATGCCCGTAACGTGTCGCAAAACCATTGCCATGGTCGACTTCAACCATGCGGCCATAGCCGCCGTTCCAGCCGGCCTTGGTGACGGTGCCGGGCGCCGTGACCTTTGCGGCCATGCCGATCGGCGCCCTGAAATCCATGCCGGAATGCAGTGCCGCGGTGCCGAGGATCGGGTCGGTGCGCACGCCGAACGGGCTGGTGACGGAGTGGCCCGGCGCGGGGTTGGTCAGCGGCAGCTGGCGCGCTTCTTTCTTGAGATGGTCGAGCGCGTCAAGCGCTTCGTCCAATTCCTTGACCTTGCTGTCGAACATCATCGAACTGTCGAGCGGGATCAGCGGTCCGCCGACGTCGCTGTCGCCCTTGCCGAAGTCGCTGTCGACGGGCAGTCCGGCCGCCTCGAGCGCCTGGGTGATGGCATCGGCGCTCTTATAGGCATTGTCGGCAAGCGTGCTGATGCGGGTCAGTTGATCGCTCTCGATGGATTTCAACGACTGGTTGATCGAGACGAAGAGCTTGTCGGCACGATCGGCGGCTGAATCATTGGGCAGCGGATCGGAGCGGGTTGACCACAGCGAGAACGGCCTTGTGTCGCCGGCGCCGAGATCGGCGCTCAGGCTGGCGACCGCATAATTCCGCGCGGGCTCCTTGATGCTGCCGGTCACTTCGGCGCGTTTGTCCGGCTTCGCAGCCGCTGCCGGATCTTCGGCCGGCGCTGCGCCGACCTCGCTCTCGGCGCGTTCGAGCAGCGGACCAAGGCGGCCATGACGCTGGCTCAACTGGCTCTGGCGTTCAAGCAGTTCGCTGACCTTGGTTTCCATCAGCTGCTGGTCGAGCAACTGGCGGCTGGTGATGCGGTCGACCTGGGCGCGAAGCGCCGAAATGCGATCTTCATAGGCTTGCTGCATGCGCGCCTGACGCGCCGTTGTGGCGCCGATCAAATCGTCGCGCAGCACGAGATAGGAGGTGGCCATGAGGTAGCCGACGGCAATGGCGGCCAGCGCCGAGCCGATAAAGGCCGCCAGCCACGGTCGGATCGTAAAATGCCTGATCTCGTTGCCCCGGGCGATGATGACCGTATGGGGCTCCTTACGCTTGCCGAAGACTGCGGACTGACCGGTTGCGTTCACGGGACCAAGCTTTCGTTTACGACACCACGACAGCTTGATTACACATTATTAGGGTTAACAAAGGCTTGCAGCGATAGCTTGCTCGCAGCGATTGCCCGCCAGGCGTGCGTAAGGTTGCAAGGGAACCTGGGCCAGCCTCGCCGGCAAACCTCAAAGCGCTCGAACGGCCTCGAGCACCTCTTCGGCATGGCCCTTGACGCGGACCTTGCGCCAGATCCTGGCGATCCGCCCGTCGCGGCCGATCAGGAACGTCGCGCGCTCGACGCCCATATACTTGCGGCCATACATCGATTTCTCGACCCACAGATGGTAGGCCTCGATCACCGTGCGCTCCTCGTCGGCGGCGAGGTCGATGGTGAGATTGTATTTCGACTTGAACTTGTCGTGCTTCTTGACGGGGTCGGGCGACAGGCCGATCACCACGGCGCCGGCCTTCTCGAACTCCGGCTTCAACTGCGAGAAGCTGATCGCCTCCTGCGTGCAGCTTGTTGTGTCGTCCTGCGGATAGAAATAGAGCACGATGGGCTTGCCGGACGATGCGGCAAGGCTGACCGATCCGCCGCCGTCCCGCGGCAGGTCAAATTGCGGCGCAAGATCGCCTACGTCGAGGTCAGCCATACCGATGCCCTTGTTTGAGGTTACGCGCGAAGCCACACCGATATAGTGTCGGACGGGGATTCGTCCACGATCGAGTTCGTACAACGGAAAATTGCGTGGATCAGGAGCGACCGCAGCACGAGAAGATCCGGTTCAGGCGTGATGAGATCACCGACCTGGGGACCTTTCCGTCCGCCTGCCGTGTGCCGCCGCTTGGTCAGGCGTCGATCGGACGCGGTTTTCGCATCCTGTCGCGACTGTTCGCCGGTCTGGTCGCTTTCGTGCTGCTGGCCGCCGTGCTCGTTTATCTGGTTGGCGCCTCCGGCATCGGAGCCGACCGGCTTCGCGCCGAGGCGGAAACGGCGCTTGAGAAACTGGCGGGCGTCGATGTCAATGTCGCGGTCGGGCCTGCCCGCATCACGCTCGACGGTTCGAGTTTCATCGCGCTTCAGGTCAGCGACGTCAGCTTGAAGACATCAGACGGCAAGCCGATGGCCGATGCCGGCCGCGTGCGCTTCGGCGTGCGTCTGTTCCCGCTGCTGTGGGGAGATGTGCGGCTGACCAGCGCCAGGATCTCGGATGCCCGCATCGTCGTGGCGGCGATGCCGTCAGGCGGCGACTGGACCGCCGGCCTGCGCAATGCGGACGGCCTCATCGATCCGGAGAAGCTGTCCGCCGCGGTGTTCGGAAACATCAACCACGCACTCGATGCCGTGCGGGAGGATTCGCTGCGTCGCATCGATCTTCGCAATGTCGAATTCGTGCTGCCCGAAACCGGAGCGATCAAGCTCGTCAAGATCACCGACGCCACCGTCGTGCAGTCGGGACCGGGCGGCATGGAGT
>NZ_RZPL01000451.1:0-4775 GCF_004022805.1 Mesorhizobium sp. M7A.F.Ca.CA.002.04.1.1
ATCCTGACGCGCGGCGTCGGCCAGGCTTTCATTGCCAAGGATGTTCCGGCATCGGAAGTGCTGTCGTTTCTGAGGGAGAACCACCCAAAGGAAAGCGACCGGAGATGAACGAGCCCGGCTGGATCGTTGTCGCCGTCCTTGCCATCCTCATCGTGCTGCTCGTTGCCGTGCGCACGCGCCTGCTTGCCATATTCGGGTACGAGCTTTCACGCATCGAGCCGCAGCGCTCCAGCCAGGACGAATTGCGCGGCGCGGTCGACGATTTCCGCCGCGACGGCCAGGTGGTGCGCGAGGATCGCGACCGCGTCGGCGGCCTGTTCGATCTCGCCGAGCTCGAAGTCTCCGACATCATGGTCCACCGCACCAACATGCGCTCGGTCAATGCCGACAATGCGCCGGAAGCGGTGGTGCGCGAGATTTTGCAAAGCCCGCACACCCGCATGCCGCTGTGGAAAGGCTCGCTCGACAACATCGTCGGCGTGCTGCATGCAAAGGATCTGCTGCGCGCCTTGAACGAAGTCGGCAACGATTTCTCCAGGATCGACGTCATGAAGATCGCTTCGAAACCCTGGTTCGTGCCCGACACCACGACCTTGCAGGAACAGCTCAACGCCTTCCTTCGCCGCAAGGCGCATTTCGCCGTCGTCGTCGACGAATATGGCGAGGTCGAAGGGCTGGTGACGCTGGAGGACATTATCGAGGAGATCGTCGGCGAGATCGCCGACGAGCACGATGTCGACATACAGGGCGTCAAGCAGGAGGCCGACGGCTCCGTGGTCGTCGACGGTACGGTGCCGATCCGTGACCTCAACCGGGCTCTCGACTGGAACCTGCCGGATGAGGAGGCAACCACCATTGCCGGCCTCGTCATCCACGAGACGCAATCGATCCCCGAGGAGAAGCAGGCTTTTACGTTCCACGGCAAGCGCTTCATCGTCATGAAACGCGACAAGAACCGGATCGCAAGGCTGAGGATCAGGCCAGCCGGCGACGCCTGATGTGCGCCGGGAGACCGGGTGCCGTCATCCCGCGATCTGGCTCGTCGAGCGTTCGTGGATCGTCGCGCCGGTCTCGGCATCCATGGCCGCCAGGCTGACTTCATAACCCCAAAGCCTGCGGATGTGACGAAGCGTGGCGTCGCGGCTGGCATCCTCGAGAAGGATGCCGTCATTGACCTTGTGCTGCAGCCGCAAATGGCGGTCGCCGAGCAGATCGACATCCACCACCTGAATGTCCGGCCGGTTCGCGCCGAGATCATAACTGTTGGCGAGCGCGGCGCGTATCTTGGCGTAGCCGCGCTCATCGTGGATGGACGCGACCAGGCAATGCGGCTGGTCGGCAGCGTCGCCGAGCACAAAAAACCGCCATTTCCGGATCAAGGCAGGGCTGAGGTACTGGCGGATGAAGGATTCGTCGCGATGCTCGGCCCAGGCGTCCAGCAGGACCTCGCGCCAGTTGCCCTGGCCGGCCATGTCGGGGAACCAATCGCGGTCCTCGGCCGTGGGTTCGGTCGAGATGCGCTGAATGTCCTGCATCATGTCGAGGCCGAGAGCATAGGGGTTGATGCCTGAAAAACGCGGATCGTCGAAGGCCGGCTGGAAGACCACGTTGGAATGATTGCGCAGGATTTCGAGCATGGCGCCTTCGCTGATCTGGCCGCGGTCGAACAGCATGTTCATCAGCGTATAGTGCACGAAAGTGGCACAACCTTCGTTCATCACCTGTGTCTGCCGTTGCGGGTAAAAATATTGCGCGATGACACGAACGATCCTGATGATCTCGCGCTGCCAGGGCTCCAGGACTGGGCTGTTCTTTTCCAGGAAATAGAGCAGGTTTTCCTCGGGCAGATTGAGCGATTTCTTCCACTCTGGGTCCTGGCCCTTGTCGTTGGCCGCTTGCTGCGAGGCCGGCAGCGTACGCCACAAGTCGTTGTAGGAGCGCTCCTCGTATTCGAGACGCTCGCGAATTCCTTCGCGTTGCCGTTCCGACGACAACCTCGGCGGCCGGTGATAGCGAAACACGCCCTGATCCATCAGCGCGTGGGCGGAATCGAGAACAGCTTCGACGGCGGCGAGGCCGTGCCGCTCCTCGCAGCGGACTATGTAGCCCTTGGCGAAGTCCAGGTAGCTGAGGATCGCACCCGCATCCGTCCACTGTTTGAACAGCTGATTGTTCTTGAAGAAATGATTGTGCCCGAGCGCTGCGTGGGCCGTCACCAGGGCCTGCAGGGCCATGGTGTTTTCCTCCATCAGATAGACGATGCAGGGATTGGAATTGATGACCAGTTCATAGGCAAGCCCCCGCCCGCCCTTGCGATAGAGCAAATCCTGGTGGAGGAAATGTTTGCCGAAAGACCAGTGACGGTACATCAATGGCATGCCGATGGACGAATAGGCGTCGAGCATCTGCTGCGACGAGATGATCTCCATCTGAACGGGATAGGTGTCCAGATGAAGCTCTTCGACCGCGAGTGCCTCGATAGCGTCATAGGCCCGCGACAATGTTTTGAAATCCCAGTCGGACCCTGAAAAAAGCAGGCTGGATTTGCTCGCTTGTCTGGCCATCGGGAACCCTCATGCCCTCTTGAGGGCGGCCGGTTGCCTGCCGAAGAGCTGGCGAAAAACCGGATAGATATCGGCGGGTGTGGCGATGCGGCTCATCTGGAAGTTCGGCCATTTCTGGTCGATGGAGTTGTAGGCACGCCAGAGCGATGTCCCGTTTTCTGTCGAGCCGAAAATATGAGCTTCACGCTCGTCGATGATCTCGACATAGGCAAAATACTGGCACAGCCGCATGAGCTCGCCGTTGAGCAGCGAAATGCATCGCTCCGAATCGCCGGCGAAATTGTCGCCGTCCGAGGCCTGGGCGGCATAGATGTTCCAGTCATGGGCCGGGTAGCGGCTGGTGATAATACGGTGCATTTCCTCCAGCGCGGTGGAAACGACGGTGCCGCCGCTTTGGGTGTTGTAGAAAAATGTTTCCTCGTCGACCTCCTGAGCCAGGTGCGTGTGGCGGATGAAAACAATCTCGATGCGGTCGTAGCGCCGTTTCAAGAACAGGTGCAGCAAGACGAAGAAGCGCTTGGCCAGATCCTTCTCGCGCTCGCCCATGGACCCGGACACGTCCATAAGACAGAACATGACGGCATTGGCGTTCGGCACCGGCCGGGAATCGAAGCGGTTGAAGCGGATGTCGACCGGATCGACATAGGCAATCCGGCGGCGGCGGCGTTCCAGCCGGTCGAGCTCTTCGCGCAATGCCGCAATACGCTGGCGCGCTTCGGCGCTGGATGGCGTCGACTCGAGCGAGGCGATTTCCTCGAGGATCGCATCCAGTTCGACCTGCTTGGGGCGCCTCAGCGCAATGCGGCGGCCGTGGCTGTTGCGCATTGTGCGGCCAACATTGATGTTGGTCGGCGAACCTGTGGCGGCGAAGCCGGCTCTGCGCGGCTTGAAGGCAAGGATCTCCTTGAGGTTGAGCTTGACCATGTCCGGGAGCTCGAGATCCTCGAAGAAAAGATCGAGCACTTCCTCGCGCGACAGCACGAAACGAAAGTCGTCTTCAGATGCCTTGTTTCCCGGCGACGATGCTCCCCCGCCGCCCCCGCCGGGTTTGGGGATCAGGTCTCCAGCGGAGAAATGCCTGTTGCCCGGCAAGATGTGCTGGCGCCTGCCGCTGTCGCGGGCGTTGTTGAAGCTCGGCTCGCTTGTGCCTCTTTCGGGCATGCGCACGGCATGCTCGGAATCCGCGTCGGCGATCCTGCCGGTGCGGATCTGATCGCGTATGCTGCGTTTCAATTCCTCGCGCGCGCGTCGCAGGAAGCGCTGGCGATTGCCGAGGCTTTTGTCTTTAGGGTTCAGGCGGCGGTCGATGAAGATCGGCATGGAACCATCCGGGTTCTCTAACCCGCCCTGTTCACCCGCATGTACCAGTCCACAAGGCGACGCACCTGCCGCTCGGTGTAGCCGCGCTCGACCATCCGCTGCACGAATTCATTGTGCCGCTTTTCCGTGACACTGTCCTGCTTGGAGCCGAAACTGATCACCGGCAGGAGGTCCTCGACCTGGCCGAACATGCGTTTTTCGATGACTTCCCGCAGCTTTTCGTAACTTGTCCACGCCGGGTTGCGGCCATGGTTTCTTGCACGGGCGCGCAGGGTGAATTTCACCACCTCATTGCGGAAGTCCTTGGGATTGGCGATGCCGGCCGGTTTTTCGACCTGTGAAAGCTCGTTGTCCAAAACCTCGCGGTTGAGGATCTGGCCTGTGTCGGGATCCTTGTAGTCCTGGTCTTCGATCCAAGCGTCGGCATAGGCGATGTAGCGGTCGAAAAGGTTCTGGCCGTACTCGCTGTAGGATTCCAGATAGGCTTTCTGGATCTCATGGCCGATGAATTCGGCATACCGCGCGGCCAGCTCGGACTTGATGAACTCCAGATAGGCGGCTTCCGTCTCCTTCGGAAACTGTTCGCGCTTGATTGCCTCCTCCAGGATGTACATGAGATGCACGGGGTCGGCGGCCACCTCTTCGGTGTCGTAGTTGAAGGTCTGCGACAGGATCTTGAAGGCAAAGCGCGTGCTGACGCCTGCCATGCCCTCATCTACGCCGGCGGCGTCCCGATATTCCTGAACCGACTTTGCCTTGGGGTCGACTTCCTTGAGGTTCTCGCCATCATAGGCGCGCATCTTGGTGTAGAGCGGCGAATTGTCGTGCTCGGCCAAGCGGGTCGAGACGGTAAACCGGCTGAGGATGTCCAGCACCTCTGGAGCGCAGGGA
>NZ_RZPL01000452.1:0-4772 GCF_004022805.1 Mesorhizobium sp. M7A.F.Ca.CA.002.04.1.1
CCGAGCACCACAAGGCCGACAGCAGCGGCAGCCGCCGGATGGTCGCGGGCCGACCTCTCGATCACCCTGCCCTGTTTACGCAGTGCCGGCATGGCGTCGCGCAGACGCCCCGCAAGATCGGAATAGGTGTCGAAGGCTGCATCGCGACCGTCCTCGTAGTAGGCGCCGCCTCGCCTTGCCACAGCCCTCTTCAAGCTGGCCAGTTCTTTGGTGAGAGCCGCGACCTGCCTGTCGAGATCGATGTCCGAGAGGGTCGAAAATGATGCCATGATGTGTTTCCTTCACTTGCAGAAGGAAACGTAACGCCTCACCGGAAGACGGGTTCCGGTTTCGAACTATCGCGTCGGGCTGCGGTCAGCGCACCTGATCAAGCAGGCGCTTGCATTCCAGGAGGTCGAACAACGCCTCCTGCAGCAAGGCCCTGTTGTCGCGCGAGAGTTTCGATGCATCCGGCTGCACCGGACCGTCCTCGTCGCTCTTGCCCAGGCCGAAAAAGCGACGGCTGGGTTTGACGCGCGGCTGGCCGACCAGTTCGTCGTCCATGCTGCGCGGCTGGGCCGCCGGCGTCAGCGGCACCTGGTCAGCCTGCCTTCGCTGCGAGATCGCCTCGACGGCGGCCATGTCGCCATTGCCGATGGCAACCAGGAAATGGTTGCCGTTCTCGCGCAACAGCTTCTGCACGCCCTTGATGGTGTAGCCCTGGTCGTAGAGCATGTGACGGATGCCCTTGATCAGCTCGACATCCTGCGGCCGGTAGTAACGACGGCCGCCGCCGCGCTTCATCGGCTTGATCTGGTTGAAACGCGTTTCCCAGAAGCGCAGCACATGCTGCGGCAAATCGAGATCTTCGGCGACCTCGCTGATGGTACGAAAGGCGTCGGGGCTCTTGTCCATGGGCGAATCCTCACGCTGGACGATGATCCGGCCTAGCTGCCGAATCGGGGCTTATTTCAGCGGTTTATGAAGCAATATTCAAGCCCGGCGTCATGGCGGTGGCGGTTTTCAACCGCGCTCTAGGATTACTTGCCGCTTTTGGCCTTGCCGCTCTGATGGGAGCGCAAGATACGGCTCTTCAGCACGTTGGACGACTTGAAGGTCATCACCCGACGCGGCAGGATCTGCACTTCCTCGCCAGTCTTGGGATTGCGGCCGATACGCTCGTTCTTGGAGCGGACGTGGAATGTCGCGAAGGACGACAGCTTCACCGTTTCGCCGCGCACGATGGCTTCGCAGATTTCATCCAGCACCGCTTCGACGAGTTCGGCCGATTCAGTGCGCGACAGGCCGACCTTCCGGTAAACTGCCTCGGCAAGGTCGGCGCGCGTAAGTGTCTTTCCCCCCATGCGACCGTCCCATCAGCTCAAAACATAAAATTCGGCACAACAACGGCAGAGCCTAAGTAATTGATCCGTCAAGGTCAAGGACCGAAACTGGACCGTTCGGCACTTACCAGCGAACCAGGACAGCGCCCCAGGTGAAGCCGCCACCCATCGCTTCCAGGAGGACGAGATCGCCCTTCTTGATGCGGCCGTCGGCAACGGCCACCGACAGCGCCAACGGCACGGAAGCAGCCGAGGTGTTACCGTGCAAATCGACCGTAACCACCACCTTTTGCTCAGCTATCCCGAGCTTCTTGGCGGAAGCGTCAATAATTCGTTTATTGGCCTGGTGCGGCACGAACCAGTCGAGATCCTCGGCTGAGATACCGGCTTGCGCGAACGTCGCCTCGATGACGTCGGTGATCATGCCGACCGCGTGCTTGAAGACTTCGCGGCCCTCCATCCGGAGATGGCCGACCGTACCCGTCGTCGACGGCCCGCCATCGACAAAAAGCTTGTCCTTGTGCGTGCCGTCGGAGCGCAGGCTGGCCGCCAGAACGCCATGGTCGGCGATCGTGCCCGCGCCCTCGCCCGCTTCCAGGATCATGGCACCGGCGCCGTCTCCGAACAGCACACAGGTCGACCGGTCGCTCCAGTCGAGAATGCGCGAGAATGTTTCGGACCCGATCACCAGGACACGCTTGGCCAGGCCGCCGCGGATGTAGAGATCGGCGGTGGTCACGGCATAGACGAAACCCGAACAGACCGCCTGCATGTCGAAGGCAAAGCCGTGATGCATACCGAGCCGGTTCTGGATCTCGACGGCGGTGGCCGGAAACGTGTTGTTGGGCGTCGAGGTCGCCAGCACGATCAGATCGATGTCGGCGGGCGTGAGGCCCGCATTGGCAAGTGCGGCACGTGCCGCCGCTTCCCCCAGCGAAGCGGTCGTCTCGTCATCGCCCGCGATGTGGCGCTGGCGAATGCCGGTGCGCTGGGCGATCCACTCGTCGGAGGTCTCGACCATGCCTTCGAAATCGGCATTCTTCATGATTCGGCGGGGCAGCGCGGCGCCCGTGCCGCGCACGACTGATCTGATCAAAGTTCTTTCCTATTCCTTTGCGTCGGTGACGACGTCGGATTTCCTAGATGACAGGGCGCGCGGGTTGCGCGCATGAAACAGGTCCAGATCGGCCTCGATACGGTCGAGGAGGTTGTTGCGGACCATGTCATAGCCGAGTTCGATCGCGGCGGCGAACCCGTCAGAATCAGCACCGCCATGGCTTTTGACGACGATCCCGCTCAGCCCCAGGAAAACGCCGCCATTGGAGCGGCCGACATCCATCTTTTCGCGCAAGCGGTTGAAGGCGCCCTTAGCGAAGACGTAGCCGATCCTGGCCATCAGGGTGCGGCTCATCGCGGCGCGCAGATAACCCGCTATCTGGCGCGCCGTGCCTTCCGCGGTCTTCAGAGCGATGTTGCCGGCGAAGCCCTCGGTCACCACAACGTCGACCGTGCCCTTGCCGATATCGTCGCCCTCGACGAAACCGTGATAGTTCATCGAGGCCATGTTGGCTTCGCGCAGCATGCGCCCCGCCTCCTTAACCTCTTCCTGGCCTTTGATCTCCTCGACGCCGACATTGAGCAGGCCGACGCTGGGCCGGGCTATGCCGAAGACCGAGCGCGCCATGCCGGTGCCGAGAATGGCAAAATCGATGAGCTGTTGCGCATCGGCCCCGATGGTCGCGCCGACATCCAGCACCACGCTTTCGCCGCGCAATGTCGGCCAAAGGGCTGCGATCGCCGGGCGATCGATGGTGGCCATGGTGCGCAGGCAGAATTTCGACATCGCCATCAGCGCACCGGTGTTGCCCGCGGAAATGCAGGCGTCGGCCGTGCCGGCCTTGACCGCTTCGACGGCCTTCCACATCGATGACTTCCAGCGGCCGTGGCGCAGCGCCTGGCTCGGCTTGTCGTCCATCCTGACCGCAATTTCGCAATGGAAGAATTCGCTGATCTCGGCAAGCTTGGGAAATTTGGCGAGCTCCGGGCGCACGACCTCCTCACGCCCGAAGATGACGAAGCGGATGTCGGGACGACGGGTCGCGACCGTCATGAGCGCTGGAATGACCACGGCTGGTCCGTGATCGCCGCCCATGGCATCGATGGAAATCCTGATCACGCGGTATTTGTCTCACGGTTAGGCGGCAGGTCGTTTAGCGACCGCGAAGGTTCGGCGAAAATAACGGTTTTGGGCTGCCACACAACCGACTTTTCCGTCGCGGGCGAGCTTTTCAGGATTTTCCCAGCAAGGATCGCAGTTTTTGCTGAAATTCATTCTCCGCCGGTTCGGTCTCGCTGCCGGCGTTGAGCGCTGCGCCCTGCTTACGCGGATAGGGGTCGATGGCGAGCCCGAAATACTGTTCGGCGAGTGCCCCGACATCGATCGTGTCACCGGAAAATGTCTCTGGACTGTCAGGGCCTTCCGCGTCGAGCAGGATCTCGCCGCCACCATCGAAACCCTGCCGTCCAAGCTTGGAATCCTCGGGCAGCAGCAGCGCTTCGACCGGTTCGTCGATATGCGCTTCGACAGGCTCGAGCGTGACGATGCAGGCCTGGGTGATGTCGGCTTCGACACGACCGCTTATCTTCACGCCATTGCGCTTCCACGACGCGACCAGAAGCTCGGCGCGATAGGATTCGACCGAAATCAACCCGTGCTCCTCGGCCAGTGCCGCACGCTGTGCGGCATCGGCTTCGACAACCAGCGGCAGGCCCTTTTGCGGCAGGCGCGTGATGTTTGCACGGAAGGAGACCGGGCTTTGCGGGTCCACATGCTTCATTGTTCAACCTCCTTGGCGGCGGGAAAGGTCAGCGTGCCGGAGACAATCGATTCGGATGTCTGCGCGGCCAGATGATTGCGCGCGTCGGTAACATAGTTGGCCAGCAGCGATGCTTCCAGCCAGGCGCCCGCGTCGGGCCGGACATTGCGGGCAAGAGCCGCGGTCAGCGCTTCATGGTCGTTTCTTTCCAGGGCATCGTCATAGGCAGCGGTTCGGCCATAAAACATCTTTGCCAGCTTTTTCATGCGTTTGGGCACGCCAACGTCGCCAATGCCCAATTCCCGCAACGAATGGTCGACGTCGAGGAAGAACTCGTCGATCAGCACCTGGGCGACCTCTTGCGCCGCACCGCTCTCACCGCGCAACCTGTGCTGGAACAGGAACATGTGCAGCGACAGCATCTCGAAACGGCCAAGCGGCGTGTCTGGCACATTCCAGTGGGAATAAAACACCGTCTGCCGCGCCGCCGCCACGATTTGTGCGTAAAGCGCCTCGGTGATAGCGCGGTTGGCGTAGCGTTCGCGGCCAAAAAAGCGCTGGAACATTGGGGATGGTCTCCTGGGGACCGTTTGTTGAAGTGGGCTTGTTGCATCGGCAAGCAAGCTGGTTTACC
>NZ_RZPL01000453.1:0-4771 GCF_004022805.1 Mesorhizobium sp. M7A.F.Ca.CA.002.04.1.1
ATGATCGGCAGCGCCGAGACCATGTTGCCGATCGGCAACAGGCCGCGTCGCAGGAACGGCACACGGTCTGCGAGCACCGCGGTGATGAAGCCGGCGCCGCTGCCCACGACATAGCCGAAGATGACCGCCTTGAAGATGGTCTGGCGGACATCGGCGCCGAGCACCGGCAGCGAACCGGCGATGCGCGCGCCGATGGCACTTGGCGGCGGCAGCAGGATGAAGGGTATGCCGGCCCCACGCGTCACCGCTTCCCAGATGATCAGGATCCAGGCGCCGAAGATGGCTGGGATGATCAGGCCCAGCGCGGTGCGAGCCCATTTGGCGAACGGACGCAATGATGACAGCACCGCCACGCAGCGCCAGCCAAGCAGCCATGCGGCGGTGAGAAGCAGGAAGTACGGCGTCCGCGCCAGGCCTTCGAAACCGGTGATGCCGCCAATCAGCAGCCAGGCGGCCAGATGCGCGCCGATGAAAAGCACAACGGCTTCGACGATGGACGGTATTCTGGTCACCGAGATCAAAGCGGCGACAAGCAGCACGCCGAAAATCAGCCAGGTCGTCGCCACATAGGGGTATATCAACGTCCCTGCAGGCTGCGCCAGTGCATCGACTTTCGGCGCGGCGATCGGGCCGAGCGCCACTGCGATCAGGCACAGCACGATCGCCAGCACTGCCTGCCAGGAGGGTTTCAGCCAGTTCATGCCGGCCTCCCGCCCATAGCGCGGTCGACGAGGCGCCCGGCAATGCCGACCACCATGACCAGAAGGGCTGCCACCACCGAACCGGCGACCAGCGCCGACCAGATGTCGATGGACTGGCTATAATAGGCGCCGGCGAGCAGCTTGGCGCCGATGCCGGCGACAGCGCCTGTCGGCAGTTCGCCGACGATGGCGCCGACCAGGCTTGCCGCCACCGCCACCTTCATCGAGGTGAACAGGAACGGCACCGAAGCAGGCACGCGCAACATCCAGAAGGTCTGCGCGCGACTGGCATTGTAGGTGTGCATCAGGTCGAGATGCATGATCTCGGGCGAGCGCAGCCCCTTCACCATGCCGACAGTCACCGGGAAGAACGACAGATAGGTCGAAATCATCGCCTTCGGGACGAGCCCGCTGATGCCGATCGCCCCCAGCACGACGATGATCATCGGCGCCACAGCCAGGATGGGAATGGTCTGCGAGGCGATGATCCACGGCATCAGGCTGCGGTCGAGCGTCGCCACATGGACAATGCCGACGGCGATGATGATGCCGAGCGCCGTGCCGAAAGCGAAGCCGAGCAGCGTCGACGAAAGCGTCACCCAGGCATTGTAGACCAGGCTGCGGTTGGAGGTGATGGGCCGCAGGAAGGTGTTCTCGAAGAAATTCACCGCCACCTGGTGCGGCGCCGGCAATGTCGGCTTCGGCTGCGACAGCGTCTTGCCGATGAGTTGGCTGAACGTGGATGTTTCACCCGCGCGACGATCGAGATCGCGCTGGAACGGCGTGTTGAGGATGACGGCGAAGACATACCAGAGCGCGATCACGCCAACGAGGATGGAGGTGACGGGAACGAGCTTGTCGCGGAAGGTGTCCATCTAGCGGGCCTCAGCCGACTGGCGCCCTCCTCTCCCCAACGGGGAGAGGGTGGCCGGAGCGAAGCGGAGGTCGGGTGAGGGGGTGGAAATCTTTCCGTCAAGGCAAGCCAAGATCGTATCCAGGACCGCTCGACGTTCGGCCAAAACCTCATGATTCCAGAACCGGAGAGCCGAATAACCTTGTCCGTTCAGCCAAGCTGTCCTGGAAGGGTCGGTTGGAGAATCTGCGTGCTGACTACCATCAAGTTCGACAATCAGGCTTACCTCGCGACAAACAAAATCCGCGATGAACGGTCCAAGCGGCACTTGCCTCACAAATTTGTAGCCATTGAGATGACGGTCTCTCAGCTCCCCCCAAAGCCTGTATTCAGCCTCGGTCTCGTCAACCCGCAGCTTTCGGGCGCGAGCGGTTGCCCCGACCTTTCTCTTGGTCGGATCCGTCGGCGCCGCCCCCTCACCCGACCTCCGCTTCGCTCCGGCCACCCTCTCCCCGTTGGGGAGAGGAGGAAGCTCATCCTGCCCCTCAATCATCATAGCTGTGCCCCGCGCGCAGCCCGTCCCGCACCCGCGCTGCGATCGCCAGAAACTCCGGCGTCTCGCGGATGTCGAGCGGCCGCTCTCTCGGCAGCGTCGATTCGATGACGTCGCTGACACGGCCCGGGCGCGGCGACATGACGACGATGCGCGTCGACAGATAGACGGCCTCCGGAATGGAGTGGGTGACGAAGCAGATGGTCTTGTTGGTGCGTCCCCACAATTCCAGCAGCTGCTCGTTGAGATGGTCGCGCACGATCTCGTCCAGCGCGCCGAACGGCTCGTCCATCAGCAGCAGGTCGGCGTCGAAGGCCAGCGCACGGGCAATCGAGGCGCGCTGCTGCATGCCGCCCGAGAGCTGCCAGGGATATTTCTTCTCGAATCCAGAGAGGTTG
Organism: Mesorhizobium sp. M7A.F.Ca.CA.002.04.1.1; assembly: GCF_004022805.1. NCBI lineage: Bacteria > Pseudomonadati > Pseudomonadota > Alphaproteobacteria > Hyphomicrobiales > Phyllobacteriaceae > Mesorhizobium > Mesorhizobium sp. M7A.F.Ca.CA.002.04.1.1. The sequence continues at coordinate 2,506 of NZ_RZPL01000453.1, forward strand.
ACGAGGCCGAGCGTGCGCTTGATCCGCTCGCCTTGCTCCGCCCTGGATAGGCCCATGATCTCCAGCGGCAGCCCCACATTGCGCTCGATGGTCCGCCACGGAAACAGCGCCGCCGCCTGAAAGACATAGCCATAGGCGCGTTTCTCGCGCGCCTGCTCTGCTGTCATGCCATTGACGGAAATCGCCCCCGAGGTCGGCTTCTCCAGATCGGCGATGACGCGCAGCAGCGTGGTCTTGCCGCAGCCCGAAGGCCCGATGAAGGAGACGAACTCGCCCTTGCCGATGGTGAGATCGACATTGGACAGCGCCTGCACCGGCCCGTCATTGGTCTGGAAAGTCAGCCCGAGTTTGCTTGCCGCGACGACGGCTGGCGAATTCCCCGTCATCGGTTGCCGCCTGCCTGTTTCCGTTCCCGCGGCGGCTGGAATCCGATTGCTTTTATCGCGATGTTGTTTTCCACTTGCCCTGTCCCATTTGGCCCTGTCCCTCTGACCTTGTCCCACGCGATCGACGCCCGGAGTTTCCCCGATGTCGCCTAAACCCACTTGTCATCTTATCCGCCCTGAAAGCACTTATGAAGGCAAGCAGGGGCTGACCTATTTCGCCGGCATTGCCGCCGAGACCGTCGGTGCCTCCGGCATCTGCATGCACATGCTCACCATGCCGCCCGGCGCCCGCGCCAAGGCGCATATGCACGAGAGCCACGAGACGGCGATCTATGTGCTCTCCGGCGAAGTTCACACCTGGTATGGCGACCGGCTCGAGCATCATATCGTCGTCAAGGCCGGTGATCTCTTCTACATCCCCGCCGGCGTGCCGCATCTGCCGGCCAACCTGAGCGGCGCCCCGTCCTCTGCCGTCATTGCGCGCACCGATCCCAACGAACAGGAGAGCGTCGTCCTGCTGCCGGAACTGGATGCGCTGGTCGCCGGAAGCTGACTTCGCCGGGCTAGGCGCCCGTCGGCCAATTGCTAGAGGTTTGCGCCCGCCAGCTTCGGCAATCATCGGCACCGAGACACTTCCCCATAGACGGTGCCGTCCGCATCCGCGATCACCAGTTTCTTGGCGTTCTTGGTGCTGTGCTTGATGATGAAGGTGGCGGGCGACTTGCCCTCTTCGCCTTCGGCCTCGCACTCCGCCTTCACCACAAGCGAGCCGTCGGCCTGGACCCTCTTGCCGGTGAAGGTGCAAGCGCTCGTCGCCGTGATGAAGTCGGTGTTGGTTAGAAGCAGCATGTCCTCGGCGTAGACTTCCTGGCCGTTCTTGTTGATGCAGCCGGACTTGTTGCCATAAGGTTTGGCTAGGTCGATGCCGGCCGCCGACACTTGGCTGGCCACCAGAACCAAAACTGCCGCGAAAAGAAGTCCCCCGCGCCGCACCTCAAACCCCGGTCGCCGGGATGCCGGTGCGTTCCACCTTGCGCGGCGCGGAGATTTCCTTCCACGTCGACAGCGCCCGGTTGACGGCCGCATTCGGCTCGCGGCCGACGAATTCACCATGGCCGGGCTTGGTCTTGACCTCGGACTCCTGGATCGACAGTTCGCCCCGCGAGAACACGAACCGCGGCAGGCCGGTCACCTCGAAACCCTCGAAGACATTGTAGTCGATCACCGATTGCTGCTTCTTGGACGAAATTGTCTTCTTGCGCTTGGGATCCCAGACGACGATGTCGGCGTCGGCACCCTCTACGATGGCGCCCTTCTTCGGATACATGTTGAGGATCTTGGCGATGTTGGTCGAGGTCACCGCGACGAACTCGTTCATCGTCAGCCGGCCGGTGTTGACGCCTGTGGTCCACAGCACCGGCATGCGGTCTTCAAGCCCGCCGGTGCCGTTCGGGATCTTGGTGAAATCGCCGACGCCGTTGCGCTTCTGTTTGGTGGTGAAAGCGCAATGATCGGTCGCCACCACCTGCAGCGAACCCGCCTGCAGGCCGGCCCACAGCGAGTCCTGGTGCGATTTGTTGCGGAAGGGCGGACTCATCACGCGGCGTGCCGCATGGTCCCAGTCCTTGTCGAAATACTCGCTCTCGTCCAGCGTCAGGTGCTGGATCAGCGGCTCGCCGAACACCCGCATGCCCTTCTGGCGCGCCCGGCGGATCGCCTCGTGGCTCTGCTCGCAGGAGACATGCACGACATAGAGCGGCACGCCGGCCATGTCGGCGATCATGATGGCGCGGTTGGTCGCCTCGCCTTCCACTTCGGGCGGCCGCGAATAGGCGTGGCCCTCGGGGCCGTTGTTGCCGGCAGCCAGCAGCGTCTGCGAC
>NZ_RZPL01000454.1:0-4761 GCF_004022805.1 Mesorhizobium sp. M7A.F.Ca.CA.002.04.1.1
ATGTAGAAGCTGCCCCAGACATAGGCGCGGCCAAGCGGAAAATTGAATTCCTGGGTACCGGTGTCATGCGGGGAAGTGATGTCGAACATCGCCCGCCAGACATCGTTCCAGTCCTTGGGGACGAGCCAGCTCAGGAAATCCAGCAAATGCGGCAACCGGTCGAAGAAATGCCCGGCATTGGCCTCGTCGGCGAACCACATGGTGCTGCCGAGCGCGGTGATGAGCAGGCCGACACCGATGGCGGTGTAGAGCCGGCGCAAGGACGTCTGGCGACGCCAGGCGTCGGCCATCTGGTGAGTGGCGCCGGAAGGGGCTGTCACGGAAAGGGTCATGATCGGACATGCAAGAAGGGCGGCGTTTTCTCGACGCCGCCCTTCCTGGTTTCGCCGTTAGCCGCCGATGGCTGCCTTACGGGCTTCGACGATGACGTTGTAGAAGTCCGCCTTAACCGGGACGTAGCCGGTAAAGTCGCCGCCCTCGACGCCTTCGAAGCAAGCCTTGTCCTTCTTCGGCAACTGCGTGAAGAAGTCGGCGAGCTTGGCGGTCATTTCGTCGCCGAGCGCGGTGCGCACGACCAGCGGGCCGTTCGGGATCAGACCCGAGCGCCAGACTTCGACGAAGTCGTTGGGGTCGACGGCGCCCTTGGCGACTTCCTTGTGGAAGGTGCCGGAGGTGTAGCCGTCCTTGAAGTCGCCGATGCCGGAAGAATCGTCCACCGCCACGTCGACCTTGCCGTCACGCACGGCCAGGACGTTGTTCTCGTGACCGCCGTTGAACTGGGTCGAGGCGAAGAAGGTTTCGTTCGAAGCGCCGGTATCCTTCGGGATCTGGGTCAGCGGGATCAGGTAGCCGGAGGTAGAATCCGGATCGGCGTAGCCGAGCTTCTTGCCCTTGGCCGACTTGATGTCGGTGATGCCGGAGGATTTCAGCGCCAGGCCGATCGAATAATAGCCGGTGGCGCCGTCGGTCTGCTGGGTGGTGAGGATCGGGGTGACCGCCTTCGGGTCCTTGAGAGCGACGCTGGCGTAGCCGGAAGCGCCGAGTTCGGCGAAGTCGAGCGTGCCGCCGAGCAGGCCCTGGATGACGCCGTCATAGTCGGCGGCGGGGAACAGCGAGACCTTTTCGAAGCCGAATTCGGCCTTCAAATGGTCGGCGAGGCACTGGTAGTTGCGCAGCCGGTCGGTTTCGTTTTCGCCGCCGAGAATGCCGACGCGAAATTCCTTCATGTCGGCGGCATGGGCCATGCTGGTCGCCATGGCGAGCACCGAAACGGCGCCAAAGACCATCTTCCTGAACATTGGATATTTCTCCTGTAGGTTCCGGCCCCGCGCCGGCAGCGTTATCGATTTTGACAGGTGCCCTTGACGTGGGCTGGCGATCCCAACCGCTCTCAATATCCCGGGAATGCGGGCTCGAGCGGTCCGGCGGATGCGGCGATCTTTCGGCTGAAGGCAACGCTGGTCGAGGTGATGGCCTCGGAGATTTCCTGGCCATTGCTGTCGGCGCCGTAGACGAGGCGCACCGCCTCGCGGTTGAGCTCTTCCGGCGGGCCGTCGAAGACGACCTTGCCGGCAGCCATGCCGATGATGCGGTTGCAGTAGGTGCGGGCGGTGTCCAGCGTGTGCAGATTGGTGACGACGGTGATGCCTTCGCGCAAATTGATGTCCTGCAGCGAATCCATCACCACCTTGGCGTTGAGCGGGTCGAGCGAGGCGATCGGCTCGTCGGCGAGGATCACTCTGGGCTGCTGCATCATGGCACGAGCGATGGCGACGCGCTGCTGCTGGCCGCCCGACAAGGTGCCGGCGGGCTGCAGCGCGGTGCGGACGATGTCGAGCCGCTCGAGTGCCGCGACCGCCTCGGCGCATTCGGCGCGGGAGAACATGCCGAACAGGTTGGTGATGGTCGAGCGGTGGTTCAGCTTGCCGAGCAGCACATTGGTCAGCACGTCGAGGCGCGGCACCAGGTTGAACTGCTGGAAGATCATGGCGCAGTCACGCTGCCAGCGCCGCAGCGGCGAACCGCTCAGCTTCGAGACCTCGGCGCCGTCAAAAAAAATCGACCCCTGGCTGGGATCGATGAGACGGTTGATCATGCGAAGGAGGGTTGATTTGCCGGCGCCCGAACGGCCGATAATGCCAACCATCTGACCCTGCGGGATCGCGATGTTGATGTCGCTGACGGCAGTGTTCTTGCCAAATCGTCGGGTGACACCGCGGATTTCGAGCGTGGCGGAATTTGCTGGCATGGGGGCAGGTTCCAGTCCGGGACCATTGATCGTCAGGCTCTCGCCTAACGCAGCCACATGAACCTGCCGTGTCGCGATGATGTCAGTTTTGTTACGCTCCACAGGCCGGAGTCTGCGGCCGGCCCAGGATCAGCAGTCGAAGGTGATGTGGAATGCAGGCCTGGCGAGCTGGCGCCGGTGGCCAGACGGCACCACTTGATGCGCATATACTCGCCCGTCGCGCGCCGGCGATGGCGAGGCCGTCCTTCAGGCGTTCCAGACAAGGGCCGTCATGGCGTCGATGCCGGTGTCGAGAGGCACGTCATGCGGATAGCAGGGGCGGGGGCGGTTTGCCCCCGCTGCCCAGCGTCAGTGACAGCCCGTTCCTGGCGTCGCTATCCGCCATATTTCTCCAAGAACGCCTCGGCCTCGAGCTCCCGGAAGTCATCCAACGCGGCCCGCAGCCTTGCATGGTCCCAGTCCCACCAGGCCAGCGCCTGGTAGCGTTCGGCCGTGCGGCGATCGAAGCGCTCGCGGATCGGCTTTGCCGGCACGCCGGCGACGATCGTATAGGGCGCTACATCTTTCGAGACGACAGCGCCGGCGCCGACCGCGGCGCCATCGCCGATGGTGACACCGGGCAGGATGGTCGAGCCGTGACCAAGCCAGGTGTCGTGGCCGATGGTGACCCGCTTGGCGCGGCGTTGGGCGAAGAATTCGCTCTCGTGCTCGGCATCGTCCCAGTAGTCCGAGGCGCGATAGGTGAAGTGATGCAGCGTCGGCCGCCAGGTCGGGTGGTTGGTGGCGTTGATGCGCACGCTGGCCGCGATGTTGGCGAACTTGCCGATCGTCGCACACCAGACCGAGCAGTCCTGCATCATGTAGGAATAGTCGCCAAGTTCGCTTTCCGAGACCCGGCTACGGTCGGCGATCTCGGTCCAGCGGCCGAGCGTCGAATTCTGTACATCCGCCGTCGGGTGGACCAGCGGCGTCTCGGACAATTTCCTGGTCATGCGGCGATTTTTCCGGGCGCGAAAGCGGTGACGTCGATGATGCGGTCGGCAACCGCCTCGCGTACATCGTGGTCATGGAAGATGCCGAGCAGGGCGACACCTGCAGCCTTCTTGGCGGCGATGAGTTCGATCACGACATCGCGGTTCCTGGCATCGAGCGAGGCTGTCGGCTCGTCGAGCAGCAGGATCGGATGCTCGGTGATGAAGCCGCGCGCGATGTTGACGCGCTGCTGCTCGCCGCCGGAGAAGGTCGCAGGCGGCAAAGCCCAGAGTTTCTCCGGCAGGTTGAGCTGCGCCAGCAAGGCGCGCGCCTTGTCCCTTGCGGCTTCGCGATTCTCGCCGCGCTCGACCAGCGGTTCGGCGACGACGTCGAGCGCCGAGACGCGCGGCACGGTGCGCAGGAACTGGCTGACATAGCCGATCGTTTGCCGGCGTATGGCCAGCACGGTGCGCGGGCTGGCGGTGGCGAGGTCGATCAGCCCATCATCATGCGTGACGATGATCTGGCCTTCGTCGACGGCGTAGTTGCCGTAGAGCATCTTCAGGATCGAGCTCTTGCCGGCACCGGAAGGACCGCCGAGCACGGTGCATTCGCCAGCCCTGATCGAGAACGAGACACCGGCGACAACAGGCAGTTTGATGCCGTCGCGCAGGTGCATGGTGAAACTCTTGGCGACGTCGGAGACAACGAGGGGGGTTGCCATCAGAAGGGCCTCCAATTGTCGTTCGTTTGCGGGCCAACGCCTCCCTCTGCCTTGCCAGGCATCTCCCCCTCAAGGGGGGAGATCGGCAGCTTTCTCGTTGCGCTTGTTCTGCAACGTTGGAGAGTGGCGAAACCGAGGACGATAGCCAATCTCCCCCCTTGAGGGGGAGATGGCCGGCAGGCCAGAGGGGGGTGCCTTGGCGCCATCGTCAAACCTGCAAAATCGAGGAAACAAGCAATTGCGTGTAAGGCGCGCGCGGGTCGTCGAGCACGCGGTCGGTGAGGCCGCTTTCGACGACGCGGCCGTCCTTCATCACCATCATGCGCTGCGACAAGAGCCGCGCCACGGCAAGGTCGTGGGTGACGACGATGGCCGCCAGACCGAGATCGGTGACCAGACCACGCAGCAGGTCGAGCAGGCGGGCTTGCACCGAGACATCGAGGCCGCCTGTTGGCTCATCCATGAACACCAGGCGCGGCCCGGTGACGAGGTTGCGGGCAATCTGCAGGCGCTGGCGCATGCCGCCGGAAAAGGCGCGGGGCTCGTCGTCGATGCGGTCCTCGTCGATCTCGACGCGCGACAGCCAGTCGACGGCGGTGGCGCGGATCCTGCCGTAGTGACGGTCGCCGACCGCCATCAGCCGCTCGCCGACATTGGCGCCCGCCGACACCGTCATGCGCAGGCCGTCGGCGGGGTTCTGATGGACAAAACCCCAGTCGGTGCGCATCAGGAAGCGGCGCTCGGCCTCGCTCATGCGGTAGAGCTCGCGGAACTGGCCGTCGCGCATGCGGTAGCTGGCGGTGCCGGAGCTCGGCAG
>NZ_RZPL01000455.1:0-4707 GCF_004022805.1 Mesorhizobium sp. M7A.F.Ca.CA.002.04.1.1
GCGAATACCGTGCCAGTGGATCGTCGTCGGATCGTCGATCGCGTTGACAAGGCGTGCAGCGAAGGGCTGGCCTTTTTTCATTCTGAGCACGGGCGGCATTCCGGCGTTGCCATAGGTCAGCACATCCCTGGTCTGGCCGATATCCATCAGCTTCGCCTGGATCTTTGCCGTCTGCAAAACCACCGGCTCAGGCATGGCAGCGGCCCAGCCACCAAGCCGGCCCATGGCCGAAAGCCCGACCCCGCCTGCGCCGGCAATCGCTGCCGTTTTCAAAAGCCGGCGTCGGGTGAGTACGGTCATTTGACGCTCCAGCTGCAAAGACGGCTGCCCTGGGTTTATCGCAGCCTTGGATCGTAAGCGAGCACCCTGTGCCTAAACCGACTCCGCCACCGGCCTTAAGCAAAAGATGCTGGCGTGGACGGACAATCGACCACAATAAGCGTCGCTGGCGGAGCGGCGCGCGACTATTTCGGCCGCGCCCCATAGGCGGCAAGGAATGCTTCGACCGAAGCATCGGCGTGCCGCTCGAGATCCGCCTTCGAACGCGGGTTGCTTCCGGTGAACATGGCTTCGTTCATTGGGATCCAGAGAAGCATTCCGAAGAGATGGCTGGCCGCCAGACGGGGATCGCTGGTCTGCAACAGGCCTCGACTGGTAAGCTTTTGAAAGCATGATGCCACCGAGGCAAGCATGCGTTCAAAACCTTTTTCATACCAGCTCCGGCCAAGCTGCGGCATCCGATCCGCGTTGGCGATAATCAGACGCCGCAGCTTCAGCAGCTCTTCGTCCATCAGCGTCGTTGTCATGCGTCGGGCAAGCTGCTGTAGCCCACCCTCCATGAATTTCGCCTCGGAAAGCAGCATCGTCACCGACTCGACGACATCGTTGGTCTGGCTGGCGGTGGACTCGACGACTTCGCCGAAAAGCGTCTCCTTGTCCGTGAAATGCTTGTAGACAGTCTGCTTGGATGCGCCTGCTTTGGTGGCGATCTCTTCCATGCTGGTTCCATCATAGCCCTTGGCGATGAAGGCGGCCGTAGCCGCTTCAATGATTTCACGATCCTTGCGAGCCGACCTGGTCTCACCATCAATTTTCATAGCGCCTCTCAACCAGTACTAGACGGTACCGTTCCCGCATGGTAGCCATAGTTACAGTACTAGACTGGCTAGTACCCATCAACGGCAGCAAGGCTTAGACCGATGACCAAAATGATCTTCCTCAATCTACCGGTACGCGATCTGCAGGCGGCGACCAAGTTCTATCTCGCGATCGGGGGCACGCTGAACCCGCAGTTCTCGAGCGACCAGTCCAGCTCGATCATGTTCTCAGACTCGATCGGGGTCATGTTGCTGACGCACCAGCATTACAGCCAGTTCACAGCGCGCCCGATCGGCGACCCCAAGCGGGACAGCCAGATGTTGATCGCACTCACCGTCGACAGCAAGGACGAGGTCAATGTCGTAATCGAGAAGGGCGTGGCGGCAGGCGGTCGCGCCGATCCCAACCCGGCGCAGGATCTTGGTTTCATGTTCAACCGCCACATCGAAGATCCGGACGGCAACGTCTGGGAGCTGCTGTGGATGAACCCGTCGGCCATGCAATAGCCCACAGGAATCGAAGCGGGCCAGGATGACAATGGAGAAGCGACCGGCATTCGCCTGTCGCTCCCGTCAGGCGCGCCGGCATCGGCTATTCAGCCGCCTCGGCATAGTGTGCCGGCACGTAGTTGAGGATGGGGCCAAGCCAGCGCTCGGCCTCGACCAACGGCATCGCCTTGCGGCGCGCATAATCCTCGACCTGGTCGCGCTCGATCTTGGCGACGCCGAAATAATAGCTTTCGGGATGCGCCAGATAGATCCCCGAGACGGATGAACCCGGCCACATCGCATAGCTTTCGGTCAGTCTCACGCCGGCATTGCCTTCGCCGTCGAGCAGCCGGAACAAAGTCGCCTTCTCCGTATGGTCGGGCTGAGCCGGATAGCCGGGCGCCGGTCGGATGCCGCGATAGGGTTCGCCGATCAGCTCGTCCGGCGCCAACGATTCGTCTGGCACGTAGCCCCAGAATTCCTTGCGCACCTTCTCATGCATGCGCTCGGCAAAGGCTTCGGCGAAGCGGTCGGCCAGCGCCTTGACCATGATCGAGGAATAGTCGTCGTTGGCGCGTTCGAAGCGTTCGGCGATCGCCACCTCCTCGATGCCGGCGGTGACGATGAAGCCGCCGATGTAATCGGCCTTGCCGCACTCCGGCGGCGCGACGAAATCCGACAGGGCAACATTGGCCTTGCCGTCGCGCTTGGTCAGTTGCTGGCGGAAGGTGAAGAACGTCGCCAGTTCCTGCGACCGCTTCTCGTCCGTAAACAGCCTGATGTCGTCGCCGACGGTGTTGGCCGGCCAGAAGCCGATGACGCCGCGCGGCGCGAACCATTTCTCGGCGATGATCTTGTTCAGCATCGCCTGCGCATCCTCGAACAGCTGGCGTGCGGCGGCACCTTGCGCCTCGTCTTCGAGTATTTTGGGATAGCGGCCCTTCAGCTCCCAGGTCTGGAAGAACGGCGTCCAATCGATGTAGCGCGCGAGCTCGGTCAGGTCCCAGTTCTCGAACACCTTCACGCCTGTGAAGGACGGCTTCGGCGGCTCATATTCGGACCAGTCTATCCGATGCGCATTGGCCCTCGCCTTGGCCAGCGGCAAACGCTGCTTGTCGGCTTCCGAGCGGGCATGCGCATCGGCGACCTTCTTGTATTCGGCGCGCACCGTATCGACAAAGCCGCGCTTGCTCTCGTTGGACAGCAAGGATGAGACCACGCCGACCGCGCGGCTGGCGTCGGTGACATAGACCGTCTGCCCCTTGCTGTAGCGCGGGTGGATCTTCACCGCCGTGTGCACGCGGCTGGTCGTCGCGCCGCCGATCAGCAGCGGAATGTCGAAGCCTTCACGCTCCATCTCGGCGGCCATGTGCGCCATCTCGTCCAGCGACGGCGTAATCAGGCCGGACAGGCCGATGATATCGACATTTTGCTCGCGCGCCGTCTGCAGGATCCTGGCCGCCGGCACCATGACGCCGAGATCGATGATCTCGTAATTGTTGCAGGCGAGAACCACGCCGACGATGTTCTTGCCGATGTCATGGACATCGCCCTTGACCGTCGCCATCAGGATTTTTCCGGCCGTTTTGCGTTCGCCATTGTCGATGCCGTTGGCGGCGTTTGCCAGCTTCTCGGCTTCCATGTGCGGCAGCAGTCCAGCCACCGCCTGCTTCATTACCCGCGCCGACTTCACCACTTGCGGCAGGAACATCTTTCCCGCGCCGAACAGATCACCGACGACGTTCATGCCGGCCATCAGCGGGCCTTCGATGACATGCAGCGGCCGCTCGGCGGCAAGCCGTGCTTCCTCGGTGTCGGCGTCGATGAATTCGGTGATGCCGTTGACCAGCGCATGGCTGATCCGCTGTTCGACAGTCCATTCGCGCCAGACGAGATCGCGCTCCTGCGCTTCCTTGCCGGCCGTGCCCTTGAAGCGTTCGGCGATCTCCAGCATGCGTTCGGTGGCGGTGCCGCCGGCCTTGGGCGCGCGGTTGAGCACGACATCCTCGCAGGCCTCGCGCAGATCAGGCTCGATCGTATCGTAGACGGCGAGCTGGCCGGCATTGACGATGCCCATGTCCATGCCGCGCTGGATGGCATGGTAAAGGAATACGGCATGCATGGCCTCGCGCACCGGCTCGTTGCCACGGAACGAGAAAGACAGGTTCGACACGCCGCCAGAAATGTGGACATGCGGCAGCGTGGCGGTGATCTCGCCGGCCGCCTCGATGAAGTCGACGCCGTAATTGTCGTGCTCCTCGATGCCGGTGGCGATGGCGAACACGTTGGGATCGAAGACGATGTCCTCGGGCGGGAAGCCGGCCTGCTCGGTGAGGAGCTTGTAGGCGCGGGTGCAGATCTCGACCTTGCGCGCCTTGGTGTCGGCCTGGCCATCCTCGTCGAAGGCCATGACGACGACGGCGGCGCCATAGGCGCGGACCAGCCTGGCATGATGCAGGAAGGCTTCTTCGCCCTCCTTCATCGAGATGGAGTTGACCAGCGGCTTGCCCTGCACGCATTTCAAGCCGGCTTCGATGATCTCCCATTTCGAACTGTCGACCATGACAGGAACGCGGGCGATGTCCGGCTCGGCGGCGATCAGGTTGAGGTATTCGACCATGGCCTTCTTCGAATCGATCAGACCCTCGTCCATGTTGATGTCGATGATCTGCGCGCCGTTGGCGACCTGGTCGCGGGCGACGTCGAGCGCGGCGACATAGTCGCCCGCCGTGATCAGTTTCCGGAACTTGGCCGAGCCGGTGACATTGGTTCGCTCGCCGACATTGACGAAGGGGATCTCGTCGGTGAGCGTGAATGGCTCCAGCCCGGACAGGCGCATCCTGGGCTCAATGTCCGGAATGGCGCGCGGCGGATACTTCCGCACCGCCTCGGCGATGGCGCGGATGTGCTCCGGCGTCGAGCCGCAGCAGCCGCCGACGACATTGACCAGTCCCTCACGCGCGAAATCCTCGATCTGGGCGGCCATGAAGTCCGGGCTTTCGTCATACCGGCCGAATTCGTTGGGCAGGCCGGCATTCGGATAAGCGCAGACAAAGGTGTCGGCGACACCGGATATTTCGGCCAGATGCGCTCGCATGGCGTTGGCGCCGAGCGCGCAGTT
>NZ_RZPL01000456.1:0-4702 GCF_004022805.1 Mesorhizobium sp. M7A.F.Ca.CA.002.04.1.1
CCCGATACCGAGACGATGGACGACCTCATCGCCGACAAGATCGCGCCGCACGACTGGTCGGCGCATTCGGGCGGTTCGAGCTCCATCTTCGTCAACGCCTCGACCTGGGCGCTGATGCTGACCGGCCGCGTCCTCGACGAAGGCGAGGGCGGCATCGAGGGCACGCTGCGTTCTATGGTGCGGCGGCTGGGCGAGCCGGTCATCCGCAAGGCGGTGGCCGCCGCCATGCGCGAGATGGGCGAGCAGTTCGTGCTCGGCCGCACCATCACTGAAGCCGTCAAGCGCGGCCGGCCGATGACCCAGAAGGGTTATCTCTATTCTTTCGACATGCTGGGCGAGGCGGCCCGCACCGAGGCCGACGCCTTGCGCTATCACAAGGCCTATGCTGACGCGATTTCGTCGCTCGATTCCGGCTCCAACGGTCCTGACATCAGGCAGAACCACGGCATCTCGGTCAAGCTTTCGGCGCTGCATCCGCGTTACGAGGTGGCGCAGAAGGACGAGATGCTGCCTGTGATGGCCGAGCGGCTTTTGTCGCTGGCGCTGGCCGCGCGCCATTCGCGCATGGGTCTCAACATCGATGCCGAGGAGGCCGACCGCCTCGATCTATCGCTCGACGTCATCGAGCGGGTGCTGGCCGAGCCGGAACTTGCCGGCTGGAACGGGTTTGGCGTGGTGGTGCAGGCGTATGGGCCACGCGCGGCCTTCGCCATCGACTGGCTCTATGCGCTGGCCAAGAAATACGACCGCAACATCATGGTTCGGCTGGTCAAGGGCGCCTATTGGGACACCGAGATCAAGCGGGGGCAGACGTTGGGACTCACCGGCTATCCCGTCTTCACCCGCAAGGCCAACACCGACGTCTCCTACATGGCTTGCGCCAAGAAGCTGCTTGGCATGACCGACCGCATCTACCCGCAGTACGCCACCCACAATGCCCACACCGTCGCCGCCATCCTGTCGATGGCTGATAATAACCGCGATTCCTTCGAGTTCCAGCGCCTGCACGGCATGGGCGAGGCGCTGCACGAGACGGTGCGACGGTCCGAAGGCACGCGCTGCCGTATCTATGCACCGGTCGGAGCGCATTCCGATCTGCTGGCCTATCTGGTGCGCCGGCTGCTGGAGAACGGCGCCAACTCCTCCTTCGTGCACCAGCTGACCGATGAGGATGTCGAGCCGGAGGACATTGCGCGCGATCCGCTCGAGACGGTCGAAAGCCAGGGTCCGGCAGCCAATCCGGCGATTGCCCGGCCTTCCCAGATTTTTGGAGCCGGGCGTCGCAATTCGAAGGGATTCGACATCACCGACACGGTGACGCTGGCGGCGATCGACAAGGCCAGGGCGGCCTTCGCCGGGCCGGATCGCTGGCATGCCAAGCCGATTACGCGGGCCGCCGGCTATGGCAAGCAGCGTCCGATCGTCAACCCGGCAAAGCCTTCCGAAGTGGTCGGCACGGTCAGCGAAGCAGCTGCCAAGCAAGTCGCGACCGCCGTGCGCTTCGCGGTGGAAGCGCAACCGGCCTGGGCGAAGCGTCCCGTCGCCGAGCGCGCCGCCATCCTCAACCGGGCCGCCGATCTCTATGAGGCCAATGCCGTCGAGTTCTTTGCACTCGCCACCCGCGAGGCCGGCAAATCGCTGGCCGACGGCGTCGCCGAGGTGCGCGAAGCGGTCGACTTCCTGCGCTACTACGCCACCGAGGCGGCCAATGCCGAGGTGGGCACGCAAGCGCGCGGCGCCATCGTCTGCATTTCGCCGTGGAATTTCCCGCTCGCCATCTTCACCGGCCAGATCGCGGCAGCGCTCGTTACCGGCAATTCGGTGATCGCCAAGCCGGCCGAGCAGACGCCGCTGATCGCCTTCCGCGCCGTCGAACTGCTGCGCGAGGCCGGCGTGCCGGAAGACGTCATCCAGTTGCTCCCTGGCGACGGCCCATCGGTCGGCGGGCCGCTCACCGCCGATCCGCGCATCGCTGGCGTCTGCTTCACAGGTTCGACCGAGGTTGCCAAGCTGATCGAGAAGCAGCTGGCCGGGACGGCCGCGCCCGACGCCATGCTGATCGCCGAGACCGGCGGCCTCAACGCCATGATCGTCGATTCCACCGCGCTGCCCGAACAGGCGGTGCGCGATATCCTCGCCTCCGCCTTCCAGAGTGCCGGCCAGCGCTGCTCGGCGCTGCGCGTACTCTACGTGCAGAAGGACGTCGAGAAGAAGATGCTGGAGATGCTGAAGGGCGCCATGGAGGCGCTCAACGTCGGCGATCCCTGGCGGATTTCGACCGATGTCGGCCCGGTTATCGACGACGAGGCGCAAAGCTCGATCCGCGAGTATTGCACGAAGATGGGCCTGCAGGGCAGGCTGATCGCCAAGCTCGAGGCGCCCAGGGAAGGTCGCTTCGTCGCGCCGCATGTCTTCCGGGTCAAGGGTATCGAGGACATGGAGCGCGAGGTGTTCGGGCCGGTGCTGCATGTCGCCAGTTTCGACGCCGACCAGATCGACGCCGTCATCGCCGCCATCAACCGCAAGGGTTATGGCCTGACCTTCGGCCTGCACACCCGCATCGAGGGCCGCGTGCAGCATTTCGTCGATGGCATCCATGCCGGCAACATCTATGTCAACCGCAACCAGATCGGCGCCGTCGTCGGTTCGCAGCCGTTTGGCGGCGAGGGGCTTTCCGGCACCGGGCCGAAGGCCGGCGGTCCGCACTATCTCCGCCGCTTCCGCAAGGGGCCGGAGGCCGGCACCCATGTGCAGGATGGCCACAAGGTCACGGCGACCGAGCTTGCCGACAATCTGCCTGATCCCACACTTGGCGGCTGGTCGACGCGTCCGGACCGGATCGCCATTCTGAGGAAGCATCTGCGCGGCAAGGGTGCTGCGGCCATTGGTGCGGCCGCCGGCATCGATTTCGGCCAGGTCGACCTGCCCGGGCCGACCGGCGAAGCCAACACGCTCTCGCTGTCGCCACGTGGACGGGTGCTGTGCCTTGGTCCCGATGGTGATACGCTGCTGGCGCAGACGATCCAGGCGCTCGCCGCCGGCAACGCCGTGCTGGCCGTTGCACCGGGTGCACCGGCGGCCCTTTCCGCTCTGACCGGCAAGGGCCTCCCACTGGCCGTCATCGACGGGCGGCCTGATCCGGTCGAGGCACGCTCGCTGCGCGTCGATATCGTTGCTTTTTCCGGCACGCCAGAGGCCGCGCGCATCGTGCGCAGGGTTATCGCTGATCGCTCAGGCCCGATCGTGCCGCTGGTCAGCGAAGTGTTGAACCCGGCGGCTTATGCACATGAGCGGGCCGTCTGCGTCGACACCACCGCCGCGGGCGGCAATGCGACCTTGCTGGCCGGAGCCTGACTCCGGCCGGTCGATAGAGCCATTCACCGTTTCGTGGAAACGGTGAATGGCTCTATCTCTTTCGGTTTATGCATGTCGTTGTCCCAAAACCGGGACCACTTTTGAGCGACATGCATTACGCGCCTTCGACGACCGAAAAACCCTCGAACTGGGGGTGGCCGAGATAGTGGACCTTCGTCGTGCCGACATTCCTGTGGGCAGCGCGGAAATTCTCGGACTTGGTCCAGGCGATGAAATCATCGTGGCTCGCCCACACGGTGTGCGATGCAAACAGCGTGTAGCCTTCGGTCTCGTTGACCGGGCCTCGCAGCAGGTGGAATTCGCGGAACCCCTTCATCTCCGCAAGGCTGGAATCGCGGTTCTTCCACACGGCTTCGAAATCGTTCTCCGAGCCGGTCTGCACCTTGAAGCGGTTCATGGCGATGTACATGGTGGTTTCCTCTCACAGGGATGTTGATGATTTGCGGCCGCAGCGTTTTGTTCTGCGCACATTCAAAATGGGCCGATTTCGGTCTCGAACTCCAAACTTGCGCTTGCTGCCTGTGGTGGAATCGAAGGGAAGGGGGCTGCTTTGCGGATAATGCCAAGCGCCGCCTGATCGAAAGCCGCCGACCCTGAGGTCTCCAGGATGCGCAACTTATTTATGTTGCCCTTCCTGCCTATGACGAATTTAACAACCGCATTGTTGCGTGCCGCCAGTTGTAGGGACGGCGGCAGAGTGCGATTGACGCTGCCGAGCTTTCTAAAGACATCGCCGCGGTAGTTATCTTCCGCGGCAGTGCCTGCCTCGTTTTGCCTTTTGCCCTTGCTGGCCGCTTGCGCCGACAGGTCCTGGCCATCCGCCGTGCCGCGCTTCTCATCCGCCGTCTTTGACTGGGCAGCTGCCGGACTGGGCCTCGCGCTGGGGATCGGCGGCTGTTCTGGAACGGCGACAGGCGTCTCGGTGCTCCTGGGCTGAACGGTCGGCTGTGCCGGCGCTTCGGTCTTGGGAGCCACGCTCTGATCATCGGGGCGAGGGGCGCCGGCCACCAGTATGTCCGGGGTGACCGCCTGCGGTTTGACAGGTTCCGGCAAAGGCTTGAGCGGCGGCTTTGCCGCTTCCGCGGCAGGTTGGGAGGCCTCCGTTGGCTGCGACGGCTTGGGCGGCGTTGCCGGCTGTGGTTTGGCCGGTTGCGGGCTGGGCACCAGTGCAACGTTTATTGCCGTCGGGTCCTTGTCCAGCGCGCTGCCGACCACGTTGGTGCCCGACTGATCACTGCCTTCCGGCTGCTCGGCATTCTGGGAACTCGAAATCCCCGAAGGCGAGATCAGAAAAGCCGCCGCCACGGCGGCATGGAGCGCGCAGGAG
>NZ_RZPL01000457.1:0-4686 GCF_004022805.1 Mesorhizobium sp. M7A.F.Ca.CA.002.04.1.1
GCGCCGGCCGAACCGAAAGTGAGGCTGACGACGAGGCCGGCGATGATGATCGACACTGGCGAAAAGCTGCGCCCGCGCGCCAGTGCGAAAACGGCTGATGTGGCGAGAGCGCCGCCAGCCAGCGCCACCCCTTCACGGCCGCCTTCCAGCAGCCATGGTGCGTAGAGGGTGGCGGCCGCCAAAGCGAGGCTTGCTCCGGCATTGGTGCCGATCGTGGTCGGCTCGGCCAGCGGGTTGCGCAGCACATGCTGCATGACGACACCGGCGAGACCGAGCGCCGCGCCGGCCAGCACGCTGACGGCGACACGTGGCAGGAAAGCATAGCGATACAGCAACTGCACTGGATCGGATGTGTCGGGGGCGGTGAGCGCCTGCCACCACAGGTGCGCCGGCAGAAGGTGGATGAGATCGATGACGCTCAGCACCAGCGCCAGCCCCGCGGGCACGGCAACTAGCAGGATGAGCGCGCCGATGCCGTCGCGCTGTCGCGGCAGGGACATTGCCTGAGCGATCATGCTGCTGCCACGAATTCGGCGAAACGCGCGGCAGCAGTGAGACCGCCGAACGGCCAGACCGGCGGAATGGTCCGCACTTGGCCGTTCCGGACGCAGGGCAGGTTGGCCCAGAGCGAGTTGCGGGCGATCCTGATCCTGACGTGCGGCGGGATCGGATCGAGCGAGATCAGTTGCGCCTCGCCGACGGCGACCAGTTCCTCGATGCCGACCGTCGAAAAACCCCATTCATTGGTGGCGCCGGTCCAGGCATTGACGAGGCCGAGCCGGTCGAGGACGTCCTGCAGCAGGCTGCCGGCGCCGTAGACGCGGACATGGCGATCGTCGAACATGCTGACGACGCAGACCGGTTTTTGCACCGCCCGCTCCAGCCTGGCACGCGCTTGGGCGATCGAGGCTTCGATGCGCCCGACAAGGTTTTCTGCTTCCGTCCCACGGCCAAGCATGTTGCCAAGCTGCAGCGTCACCTGCTGCGCCTGCGCGTAAGGTGGAGCCTTGCCGCTGTAGAACGGCACATTGAAGGTCGGCGCCAATCTGGTGAAGCTGTTCTCGTCCAAGCCATAGCCATAGGCGCCGACGATCAGGTCGGGCCGCAATTCCCGAAGCAGTTCGAGATTGGGCTCGCTGCGCGACCCCAGGTCGATGGTGGCCTGCGGCAGCGCCGGGCCCTGGACCCAGTCGCCATAACCCCTGGTGTCGCCGACGGCGAGCGGCGACACGCCGAGCGAGACCACCATTTCGGCCGATGTCCATTCCAGGCAGACGACGCGGGCAGGTGCCGCGCGTGCCGTGCCGCCCGGCAAAGCGAGACCGGTCGCGGCGAGGCCGGCAAGATACTGGCGCCGTGTCAGCGCCGCCATTTTGGGCCGGCCCGCCACATTGCTTCTACCATGTGTATTTCACCGAACCGTTGATCCTGCGGCCCTCGCCGTAGAAGCAGCCGAAGCCCGAGGAGAAGCAGGAGGCGACGTAGCGTTTGTCGAACAGATTGCTGGCATTGAGGCTGAGCGTGGCGTTCTGCCAGGCGTAATGCACCGCCGCGTCGGCGAGCACGACCGACGGAACCTTGAAGCTGTTGGCGTCGTCGCCATAGGTCGAGCCGACATAGCGGACACCGGCGCCGAGGCCGAGACCTTCGAGCTTGCCGCCCATGAAGGTGTAATTGGCCCAAAGCGATGCGGAATGGGCCGGCACGCCGAAGGGCGTGTTGCCCTCGTTGCTGACCCAGACGCCGTTGACATCTTCGACAGCGGTCGCCCTGGTGATCTTCGTGTCGAGATAGGTGTAGGCCGCTCTCAGGTCGAAGCCGGAATCGAGGCTGGCAACGGCCTCGAATTCCACGCCGCGCGAACGGATCTCACCGGTCTGGAACAGATCGTTGGGCGAGCCCTCATTACCGGAACGCACGACATTCTGTCGGGTCAGGTCGAAAACCGATGCCGTAATGAAGGAGTTCCAGCCGGTCGGCTGGTATTTCAGCCCGATCTCGTATTGCCTGCTGGTCTCGGGCACGAACAGATTGCCGTCGCTGTCGGCGCCGGCCACGGGCTGGAACGATTCGGAGTAGCTGACATAGGGCGCAAGCCCGTTGTCTGCGAGATAGACCAGGCCGGCGCGGCTGGTGAAGGCGTTGTCCTTCTGCTCGGGAATGTAGCCGCCGGCCAGATTGTCGTAGACCTTGGCGTCCGACCAATCCTGGCGGCCGCCAAGGGTCAGCCGCCAGTTGCCGAACTTGACCTGGTCCTGGGCATAGAGACCGACCTGCTGCTGGGTGGTGTCGGTATCGGTGTAGGGCGTCAGATCGGTGATCGGGTACCCGTAAACCGGATCGAAGATGTTGAAACCGTCCTCGACGGTCCCTTCCGAGGCATAGTCGCGGTAAGTGTAGCGTTTGTAGTCGAGGCCGACGAGCAGCGTGTGGGCAAGCGGCCCGGTGTCGAAATCGGCTTGTGCCTGGTTGTCGATGGTGACGCCGCTGAGTTTGGTGCCGCCGGCATCTGCATAACGGTAGTAGTCGCCGCTTGAAGGTTCCAGGCCGTTCGAGTCCGTCAGTCCGCCACCAAAGACGCCCTCCTCGGTGTGGGTGAGGTGGACGTAGCGGGCATGCTGTCGCACCTGCCAGGTTTCGTTGAAACGGTGATCGAATTCGTAGCCGATCGAGGCCTGGTCGTTGTTGTAGGAGTCGAAGCCGGGTTCGCCGACGAACATGCTGTTCGGCAGGTACTTGCCGTCCTTGCCCGGTATGACCGTGCCGTAGGCAGGCAGGTACTGCATCGCCCATCCCGAGCGGTCGCGCTGATAGTTGGCGAGGATGGTCAGGCTGGTGTCGGCATCGGGCTGCCAGGTGATCGCCGGGGCGATGAAGATGCGGTCGTCCTTGACGAAATCGGTCTGCGTGTCGCCCATGTGAGCGGCACCGGTGAGGCGAAACAGCAGCGACTTGTCGGCGTTCACGGCACCGCTGAAATCGAACTTGCCTTCATAGCGATTGAAGCTGCCGCCACCGAGTTCGATCTCGCGCAGGTTTTCCTCGGTCGGCCGCTTGCTGACATAGTTGATGATGCCGCCGGGGCTAGCCTGGCCGTAGAGCACCGACGCTGGTCCGCGCAGCACCTCGTAGCGTTCCGCGCCATAGGAATCGAGTGCGGTGAACAGGATGAAATTGCTCTCCTTGAGCTGCAGCCCGTCCCTGTAGAAGACGCCGTTGGCGTTCGAAATGCCGCGCAACTGCAGGCCGAGGCCGCGATTGTCGGTGCCGTAGAGATCGCCGGTGGCGCCGGGCGTGTAGCGCAGAACGCCGCCGAGGTTGTCAATCGCCTGTGCTTCCATCTGGTCCTTGGTGATCACCGATATCGACTGGGGCGTCTCGATCAGCGGCGTGTCGGTCTTGGTGCCGGTGGAGCCCTTGGTGGCCACGTAGCCCTTGACCGGCCCGAAGGCGCTTTCGACACGTTCCTGGACGTTGATCGGGTCCAGGGTGGTGGTGACCGTCTCCTGGGCCAGGGCATGGCCGCAGCCAAGCAGGGCCGGCACCGACACCGCTGCGATCAGCAGGCGCTTCCGCGCCATCCGGTCCTGCCAAATCAGTCCACGTCCCGAGATCATCCTGCGCCCCCTTTTCCAAATTTCATGTCGATATTGCCGGTCGCGACGATTTGTTGATCGTTGCAGTCATCTTCAATGTTGACTAGTAAGGTCATGTTTCATAGTCAACCGGGCATGAGCCGTCGAAAGCCGGAATCTGGAAATGCGGGCGGCCGCACTGGAGAAAAGCCATGAGCATGGCTGGAATTGATGCCCAGACTGCCTTCCATATCGACGCGGTGCGCTTTGCCGTCGGCGAGCGGACGCTGCTCGGTCCGGTCTCGCTCGAACTGCAGCGCTCGCGCGTCTACGGGCTGATCGGCCACAATGGTTCGGGCAAGTCGACGCTGATCAAGCTCATGGCGCGCCAACAGCCGGCGAGTTCAGGCGCCATCACTTTCGCCAGGCGTCCGTTGCCGCAATGGGGCGCCCGCGAATTTGCCCGCGCGCTTGCCTATCTGCCGCAGACGACACCGGCGGCGACCGGCCTGACCGTGCGCGAACTGGCGACGTTGGGACGCTATCCCTGGCATGGCGCGCTTGGCCGCTTCCGCGCGCAGGACAGGCAGCATGTCGACGAGGCGCTGGCCCTGACCGACATGGACGGGTTCGCGGATCGGCTGGTGGACGAATTGTCGGGCGGCGAGCGCCAGCGCGCCTGGCTCGCCATGCTGGTGGCGCAGAACGCCGGCGTCATGCTGCTCGACGAGCCGATCTCGGCACTCGACATCGCCCATCAGGTCGAGGTGCTCGGGCTGGTCAAGGAACTCAGCCGCAAACGCGACCTCTGCGTCGTCGTCGTGCTGCACGATCCCAACATGGCGGCGCGCTACTGCGACGAACTGATCGCGCTCAAGGACGGCAAGCTGCTGACGCGCGGCACACCCGGCGAGATCATGCGCAGCGATGTTCTGAAAGGCATTTTCGGCGTGGAGATGGGCGTGTTCGCGCACCCCGTCACCGGCCAGCCCGTCGGCTATGTGCAGTGACGAGATCTGGTGCGGCGGCGGGAAATAGAAGGCGGCTGGCCGCTGTGAGAACAAGGAAGAAGCTGTTGTCGAGAACTGGTTTGTTGGCGGCGTTGGTCGCA
>NZ_RZPL01000458.1:0-4679 GCF_004022805.1 Mesorhizobium sp. M7A.F.Ca.CA.002.04.1.1
ATGCCGTGGCGCGTGACGCCGTGATTGCCGGCAAAGACCGCCATCAGCGGTCTTGTCACCGCGGGCGGAGCCCGCCCGCTCCAGGCGGCCAGCCAGGCGGCGATGTCCTCGATGCGGCCAAGCGAATTGCCCGGTTCGGCCTTGGCAAACAGCGTGCGCACGCGGGTCTCGGCTGCCGTGTCGGCCGCCGGCAGATTGGCCAACAGGTTGCGAAAATCGTCGAAAGGCAGTGCGCTGGTCATCTTGTTATCGATCATTCCCTGGATTTGGTAAGCGGCATAGCCGCCTTGCGGGGTTGGCACAACCTCTGGGATGATGGGCCTGCATTTGCCGCAAAGCCGGCCCCGAAGGGCGCAATCGCGAGGGCTTGCATTGGCTTTGCCGTTGCACCATGTGGAGGTGGAACAAGGGATTGCGGATGGAAGCCCAAGAGAAAGTCATGACGGCCATCGAATCCCCGTGCATCCTGGTCTGTTCGATCGACATGAAAACCGGCTTCTGTTTCGGGTGCGGCCGCACGCGCGAGGAAATCGGCGCCTGGATCGGGATGACGCCGGAAACGCGCCGCAGCGTCATGGCTGAATTGCCGGCCCGGCTGGAAACGGTCGAGCGCCGGCCGCGCCGGGAAACGCGCCGCACCCGCATGGCGCGCGAACGCGACGCGCTGTCGTGAGGTGCGGATGAGCCGGTTGTTCTGGATATTGATGGCCGCGATCGGGGTGGGAGCAGTCCTGCTCATGCTCAACGATTCCGCCGGCAGCACCCTCGGCGTGGAGAACAACGATTTCAGCCGGCTGATCTGGCTCGGCGCCTTTGGCGCCCTTATCGGCGCCGGCCTGCTTCGCTCGGGCCGACCCCTGGGCGCCATGGCCCGCAACTTAGGCGCCTGGGCGGCCATCGCGCTCGCGCTGATCGCCGGCTATCAGTACCGCTATGAGCTGCAGGATGTCGCCAGCCGGGTGACCGCGGGCCTTGTTCCCGGCAGTCCGCTTGCGCTTGGCGTCGAGGACGGCCACGCCACGGTGACGCTCGACAAGGCGGACAACGGCCATTTCGAAGCGCGCATCCTGGTCAACGGCAACCCGGTCCGGGCCGTGGTGGATACCGGCGCGACCAGCACCGTGCTGACGTCCGAAGACGCACAAGCCGCCGGATTCAATCCAGCGGCGCTCAACTACACCATACCGGTTTCGACCGCCAACGGCATGGCACGCGCCGCGGCCGTGAAAACCGATCAGATTGCGATCGGCGGCATCACGCGCAGGGATATGTCGGTGATGATCGCCGCACCCGGCATGCTCAGCCAGAGCCTGCTCGGCATGAACTTCATCGGTTCATTGTCGGGTTTTGACGTGCGCGGCGACCGCATGATCCTCAGGGACTGATCCCTGAATCTCAAGCCGCTTCGGCTGCCGCTCCGCCGAGCTCGACGGCCGCGAAAGCCGCCTTCAGCACGTCCGGGCCGGCGCCGGGTTTTGTCGCGTCGGTGGACAGGATCTGCCGGTAGCGGCGCGCGCCGGGCAAGCCATGGAACAGTCCGACCATGTGGCGGGTGACATGTCCAAGCCGCCCACCCAGCTCGATATGACGTGCCGCATAGTCCGCCATTGTATCGATCAGCGCGGCGAAATCGAACGGCTCGGACTGGACGCCGTAGAAAGCGGCATCGACGCCAGCCAGAATGCCGGGTGTGTGGTAGGCGGCGCGGCCAAGCATGGCGCCATCGACATGGTCGAGATGCGCCAACGCCTCTTCGATCGTCTGAATGCCGCCATTGATGCCAATGAATTCGTTAGGTTTTCTAGCCTTCAACCGATAAACTCTGTTGTAATCGAGCGGCGGGATGTCACGGTTTTCCTTGGGGCTCAGCCCTTCCAGCCACGCCTTGCGCGCATGCACCCACAATGCGTCGGCGCCGGCGTCGAAAACCCCATCCGCCAGCGCATCGAGGGCCGGCTCCGGATCCTGCTCGTCGACGCCGATGCGGCATTTGACGGTCACGGGAATTGTCACCGCCGCCTTCATCGCCGCGACACAGCCGGCAACGAGGTCCGGCACCTTCATCAGGCAGGCGCCGAACGTGCCCGACTGGACGCGGTCTGACGGACAGCCGACATTGAGGTTGATCTCGTCATAGCCAAAGGCCTCGCCGATGCGCGCCGCCTCGGCAAGTTTTTCGCGATCCGAGCCGCCGAGCTGCAGCGCGACCGGATGTTCTGACGCATCGAAGCCGAGCAGACGCTCGCGTGCGCCATGGATGACGGCGTCGGCCACCACCATCTCGGTGTAAAGCAGCGCATGGCTCGTCAGCTGACGGTGGAAGAACCGGCAATGCCGGTCCGTCCAGTCCATCATGGGCGCTATGGCTACCCTTAACCTTTGATAATCTTGCATGTTTCGTAACTTCAACAGGTTGGATCGCGTCGTACGGGCTCTATCACGCGCCATGATAGGCCCAAGCCGCAAATCGGCGGATGACTGGCCGGCGCCACGGCGTGGGGCGTCGAATACCTCAATCGCAGGGTAGCGTATAGGTCGACCTGGCCGGAATTGCCAACGCGTCGTCTGCTTTCGATGCCTGGGCGGAGGACGGAACCCTCCAGCTTCGTATGACGGTGTCTGCGCCAACGATGTGGCTAGGAACTGGGAAGGCCAGCCCTCGACAGCATCTCAAGGAACCGGGAATGATGATGATCCTTTACATAGCGCGGCACAAAGCCAGGGCAGACGTTGCTCAGATTGAGATGCGGAAGTTGTGACAGGCAATGGTGGATGGCCCGGGACGCTTCTTCGTTATTTCCGGTGGCCGATGCGGTCGCGGCCCAATAAAGGGCGCCGCGAACGAAGCCAGGCTTTGTCCTGACTACTTTGCGGGCGGCTTCGAGCGCCCGCTGGTTGTCTCCGCCAGCGAAGAGCGCCACAACCAGGCCGTGGTGGCGCCAGAAGTCGATGACATCGTGCGTTCCGAGCCGGATTGCTTCGTTGGCCTCACGCACCGCTTCGTCGACCTGTCCGCGCAACGCAAAGAGCATCGAAATATCGCCGTGGCCAGTTGGGTAGCTTGGGTTGAGGCTGATCGCGTGGCGGCATTCGGCGATCGCCTCGTCGATGCGACCGCAACTTTCGAGAGCGAACGACAGAATACATCGGGCAATTTCATCGTCCGGTACCGCCCGTACTGCGGCTTCCGCAAGCTCGACCGCACGCTCGATCACCCCACGCCCCCGAGGCAGCGCACCAAACGCCACGCCCATGGATATCACGATCGAGAGCGTCCGCTTTGCACGGGCATTGTCGGGACCTATCGAGAAGGCCCTCTCGGCAAGCTCTATCCCGACCAAAAGTGAGTCCCGAGTCATCTCAAAATATTTCATGAGGGCTTCGTTCACCAGCCTGCGCACTTCAGGGATCCCTGGCGGGCTTTTGTCTCGAACCTTCCAGTTGGTCAGTTGAAGTTCGAGGATCACGGCAAGAACAACAGATTGTGCGATCCTGTCCTGGAATTCGAGCGCGTTCTCGGAGTGGCCGTCGAACTTCTGGGCCCAGACGTGGTGGCCGCCGGCGGCATCGACGAGCTGGACATTCACCCTCAACCCATTGCCGGATCTCTGGACGCTGCCGCTGAGCATATATCGCGCCCGGAGTATCCCTGGTGTCTTGGCTTCTTCGCCTGGGCCGCTCTTCTCGGACGGAAGCGCGGCGAGCACGACATAGTCGGCCACTCCGGAGAGGGCTGTCGTGATGTCCTGGACAAGTCCCTTGGCGAAAAAGTCGTCGCCTTGCTTTCCGGTCAGATTAACGAAGTCGGCAACGCTGATGGACGGACGCCCAAGGCGCTGGCTGGACGGAACACCATTTGTCGACTGCACATTTGAAGCGTCGTCGGCGGCAAGCAACAGAGATTGCCAAAGCGCCCGCGTTTCAGGGCCGGCTTCGACGCCGAACTCCTTCTTCAGCATGCTTCTGCAAGCTTCGTATGTCCTGATTGCCCTGTCGCGTTGGCCACATGCGAGCAGCAATTCCATCTTGAGCCGATAGGATTCTTCCCGTGTCGGTTCCATGGTCAGAATACGATCGGCCAGGATCAGCCCGGCATCGGGGTCGACGAGACGGGCCAGTTTTTCGAAGGACTCAAGCGCGCGGCCGAGCAGCCTGTCGCGTTCCGATGTGATCCAGTCATCGAACGCATTGCTTCCCAGATAAAGCCCGTCGAGGAAGGGCCCGGTGTAGTTCGCCAAGGCCTTCGCCAGCTCCTGGGCGGAACGGGCCGAGAGACCCGTTTCGAACTTCTCCACGTCGACTTGAACCAGCTCTGGCCTCAGGGCGATCAACTCACCGCTGGAATGGATGAGATCCACCCCCTCTCGCGCCAGATCCTGGCGCAGGACACTGAGGGCCTGCCGAAGGCTGTTGCGCGAATGTTCAGCGTCGCTGTCGCCCCATAGGAGGTCAGCCAGCCTCTCCCGCGTCGCCGCCATGCCCGGACACCGGGCCAGATAGGCGATGATTGCCGGCCCTCGTTTCCCGGTCAGCCGAAGCGGGCCGGCCGTTTCATTTTCAATCCGGAAACCGCCGAAGAGTGAGATTCTATTTGCAGCGCCGCTGTCCTCACTTTGCATTTGCTATCCCAGCCTGACGAAATCCTAACTCAAAACTAACGCTTCGCAACAGTCGGCCTT
>NZ_RZPL01000459.1:0-4677 GCF_004022805.1 Mesorhizobium sp. M7A.F.Ca.CA.002.04.1.1
CGCAATATCGAAACGCGCGACGACAGGCAAACGATCTGCTGTCCCTGGCATCTTCGAACCGAGAATGGCCTTCGGACTTCGTATTCGTTAGCCGCACCCTTGGCCACCTCCATCAAACGGACTATTTCAGGGGTGGCGGCGTTTCCGCCACGGGGGTCGGCATGCTCAGAGTGCAAAAGGTCAAGGTCGACGAGATCTACGTGCCGACGGCGCGCAAGAAAACGCTGCATCCCGAGACCGTCCGCCATCTCGCCGAGGACATTCTGGAAAACGGCATGAAGACGCCGATCCAGGTCCGCCATGACGGCAAGCGCCACATCCTCGTCGAAGGCCTGCACCGGCTGGAAGCGGCAAAGTGGCTCGGCGAGACCGAGATCGAGGCCTATCTGGTGCAAGCCAAGCGCCACTAAGGCTTTGGCCCATCGATCACTTTGTCATCCTCGGGTCTCCGCGACGGAGCTGCGTTCGTGCTCCGCCCGTGGATGACGAAGGTGAGTGACGCCTCGGGTCAATCGAAACGGTGTCGCAAAATTTTCGCTGGCCGATGTCGGCTTGCGGTTCATCGGCTCGTCCTTGGGACGGAAGCCAGATCAAACGCAGGACGCCATCATGACCACCAAGCTCGACATCGCCCCCACCAACGACCGCGAACTGGTTCTCGCCCGCATCATCGATGCGCCGCGCGAGAACGTCTATCGCTGCTGGACCGATCCGAAACTGATCACGCGCTGGTTCTCTCCAAAACCGTGGACGACGCCGCGCGCGGAGATGGATGTGCGCGCCGGTGGCTCGAGCCTTGTCGTCATGGCCAGCCCGGACGGCAACGAGTTCCCCAACCCAGGTGTCTTCCTCGAAGTCGTTGCCGGCAGGAAGATCGTCCTCACCGACGCCTACACTGAGGCTTGGCAGCCTTCGGAAAAGCCGTTCATGACCGTCGCGCTGACCTTCGAGGACGAGGGCAACGGCAAGACCCGCTACATCGCTCGGGTCAGGCACTGGAGCGTCGCCGACCGCGAACAGCATGAGAAGATGGGGTTCCACGAGGGCTGGGGACAGTGCGCCGACCAGCTCGAAGAACTCGCCAAAACGCTTTGATCCGCATAACGCCTTGATATCGACAGGAGAGGAGATCGATATGTTCAAAACCCTGTTTTTCGCCATTTTTGCTTCGGCCGCAGCACTGCTTGCCTGCCCGGGCATCATCAATGCAGAGGAGACAAAACCTGCCATGACGACTGAAACGAATGCACTGCCGAAGCCGGAAAAGTCCGGCCTTCTGACGATCAACGGCCTGAACTACTACTATGCAATCTATGGCAAGGGCGAGCCGCTGCTTCTGCTGCATGGTGGTCTTGGCACCACGGATATGTTCGCGCCGATCCTGCCGAAACTTGCCGAAAACCGCACCGTCATCGGCGTCGACCTGCAGGGTCACGGCCGCACCGCGCTGGGTGACCGACCATTCACCGTGGAGGCGATGGGCGACGACATGGCCGCCATCGTCAAGGCGCTCGGTTACAGCCAGGTCGATGTCATGGGCTATTCGCTAGGCGGCGGCGTCGCCTTCCGCATGGCCGTCCAGCATCCCGAAGCGGTGCGCCGCCTCGTCTTGGTATCGACCGGCTACGCCACGGACGGCTTCTATGACGAGATGCGTCCGCAGCAGGCACAGGTGAGCGCAGCCGCGGCTGAGTTCATGAAGGACACGCCGATGTACAAATCCTACGTCGCGGTGGCGCCACATCCGGAGGAGTTCCCGAAGCTCCTCGATGCGCTGGGCGGCTTCATGCGTCAGAACCGCGATTACTCGGCCGATGTCGCCAAGCTGAAGATGCCTGTCATGCTGGTCTATGGCGACAGCGATATGTATAAGCCCGAACACGAGATCAAGTTCTATCAGATGCTCGGCGGCGGACTGAAGGACGCCGGCTGGATGCGCGAGAACTTGTCGCAGAACCGCCTGGCGATCCTGCCCAACCGCACCCACTACGATGTCTTCTTCGCCCCGGAGCTGACGGCCGCCGCGCTGCCGTTCCTAAACGGCCAGACCAAGGTCAAGACCTGGGACGAGGTCGTCGGCGAAATGGAGTGAACGCCAAAACCGCCGGCTGTTGGCGGGCAGCCGGCATTCCGTGGCTCCATGACGGCTTTCGGCGTCATGGCTTCATCCCAACTCGCATCAGCACAAGCGATGACATTGCATCAAAGCTTTTCAATTGACCCAATCGGCCCCGCCGATACGTTGCGCGCCTATTCTCTCCCACCAGTGGATCCAGACAATGGCAAGATATGAGGGCGGATGCCTGTGCAAGGCGGTGCGCTACCGCGCGGACGCGGCTCCCATCAACGAACGCGTCTGCCACTGCCGGCTTTGCCAGAAGGCGATCGGCGCCGCCTTCAACGCACGCGTGCTGTTTCGCATCGAGGACGTGACGATCGATGGGCCGCTGGCGACTATAGGCTCTTCACCGGATCTCAAGCGCGGCTTTTGCCCGAGCTGCGGCACAACGCTGTTCTCCCGACGTGATTCCGCAGGGATTATCGGCATCACCACCGGTTCGCTCGACGATCCCACGGTTTTCAAGCCGCAAATGCATATTTTCACGGCCTCGAAGCAGCCTTGGCTGGTGCTTGATGACGGCCTGCCGAAATACGAAGGCGCCCCTCCGCCAGGCTAATTTTTCCCTTCTCCCCTTGTTGTGGAAGAAGGTGGATCGACGCGCAGCGCCAGGGGAAGGGAAGAGCGCAAGCATGGCCAAAATTTAATCCAAATCGACACGAGATAGCCGGCAAAGCGTCATTGGCGAGCCATCTTTGTCGTCCTATTTAAGGGTCGCGGGTACGGCATTCGAGGAGACGACGGATGAACGACAGCATCAGCACCCTGGACGAGCTTTTGAGAGATCCGATGGTCCTGCTTGTGATGGAGCGCGATCGTGTGCGTCCCGAACAGGTGCGCATGCTGCTCGAACGGGCTCGCCGGCCTTCGACCGATGAGCCCGAAGTGCCGCCGGCGCATGTGATCGCCAGGACATGCCAGAAACTCTGGCTCTGCCCGTAGTCGCTTTGCGATTTTCCCTGTGTGCCTCAAGCCGGCCCCAAGGTGGGCCGGTTTTCGAACGGCGTGCACCTCGGCGTGCCAGCTTACAAATCCGTAAATTGATTATCCGGCCCATGACGATAAGGCTTGCCCGGGATTGACCGATGGTCGGTCCACGCAACTCCGATCTCTCATGCACGGAATTCGATTTTGGCCGATATCTGCACCCAAGGCCTCGACA
The DNA here is from genome assembly GCF_004022805.1 of Mesorhizobium sp. M7A.F.Ca.CA.002.04.1.1. Taxonomy (NCBI): domain Bacteria; kingdom Pseudomonadati; phylum Pseudomonadota; class Alphaproteobacteria; order Hyphomicrobiales; family Phyllobacteriaceae; genus Mesorhizobium; species Mesorhizobium sp. M7A.F.Ca.CA.002.04.1.1. Next base: position 3,282 of record NZ_RZPL01000459.1, read on the forward strand.
CGGGCTTCGTCGGCCTGGGGTTCGCCAAGGTGGCGTTCCTCGGCGTGGTGCAAGGCATCACGGAACTGCTGCCAATTTCCTCGACTGCCCATATGCGCATCGTGCCGGCCGTGCTCGGCTGGCAGGATCCTGGCTCCGCCTTCTCCGCCGCCATGCAGCTTGCGGCCCTTGCCGCGGTGGTCAGCTATTTCTGGAGCGACGTCAGGGATATCCTGTTTGGATCGCTCGACGCTCTGGCGCGACGCGATTTCGCCGACCGGCATTTCAAGCTGGCGCTCTGGATCGTGCTGGCGACGATCCCCATCGTCATCGCCGGCGTTGCGCTGTCGGGCCTGCTCAACGCCTGCAATTCGCCGCTGCGTAGCCTGACGGTGATCGGCTGGGCCTGCATCGCCATGGCGATCCTGCTGGCGCTGGCCGAGATCTTTGCCCGTCACCGGCGCAGCATGGGCGATGCGTCGCTGACCGATGCGCTGCTCGTCGGTATCGCCCAGATCGGCGCGCTTGTCCCCGGCGTCTCGCGCTCGGGCTCGACCCTGACAGCGGCACTGGGGCTCGGCTTCAAACGGGCCGAAGCGGCGCGCTTCTCGTTCCTGCTCGGGCTGCCTGCCATCGCGCTCGCCGGCCTCAAGGAACTCTGGGAACTGCACAAGGTCCATCTCGACGCCCATGGCTGGTCGGTGCTTGCTGTCGGGCTGGTCGTCGCGTCGATCTCCGCCTTCTTCGCCATATGGGGGCTGATGCGCGTGCTGGAGCGTTTCTCGGCTTGGCCGTTCGTCATCTATCGCGGCCTGCTCGGCATCGTCTTGTTGTCGAGCGTCGCCATGGGATGGCTCGTCTAAGGCAGTTCCACAGTATCGCTTGAAACGGGCTATATCCGTACCGGACCTCGAACTTCGATTCCGGTACGCACATGGATTTTTTGACCCTCCTGCAATCGGTGCCACTGTTGCTGGCGATGGCCAAGGGGGCGCTGCCGTCGGTGGCGGCGCTTGGCGCGTCGTTCGGCCAGTGGGTTGTCTCGCTGCCACCATGCCGGGACTTCACCTTCGAGGCGACCAGCTATCTCGTTTGCGAGGTCGATCCGAAACGATATCAGCTCGAGCTGTTCTGGAAGGATGCGGCGGGCAAGCCGTTTCAGTCGCTGCACAATCTGCATGCCGCGCAACAGGCGATCGGGCGCACGATGCTGTTCGGCATCAATGCCGGCATGTATCACCCGAACCTCGCGCCGGTCGGTCTCTATGTCGAGCGCGGCCAGGAGATGGCGTCGGTGAAAACGGGTTCGGGAAGCGGCAACTTTTCCCTGCAGCCAAACGGCATTTTCTACATACGCGACGGCAGGGCCGCGGTCCGCGCCACCAGGGACTTCGTGAAGAGGCGCCCGACCGTCGAC
>NZ_RZPL01000045.1:0-15445 GCF_004022805.1 Mesorhizobium sp. M7A.F.Ca.CA.002.04.1.1
GCCATGTCGAGCGCCGACTTGATGTAGGGATGGCCCTTGAACACCGTGTCCATCAGCCGCCCGATGCTGGCCAGCCCGCGCGGATCGCGGCCGATCAGATGCGGCGCGATCTCGACCACGCCGGCGCGAACGCCGGCGGGGAAGGCGGCCGAGTAAAAATTGCCGAGCGGCGCCATCTCGCCCCAGCCGGTGATGCCGCTGTCTGATGTCATGGACACGATCACGGCGTCGAAGGCGTCGGCCTCGCGCCCCTTCGACATGCGGTATAGCCCGTCAACGAAGGGCTGCATGACGTGGTAGGCCTTGATGGTCTCGATCTGCACGTGTCTTGTCCGCTGTCTGTGGTGTTGGGAACGGGTCAGGCGCCCCTCGATGGGCGTTGTTCGAGGCTGCGCGCGTAGGCAAGCAACTCCTCGAAGTCGAGATCGATATGCTCCCTGGCATGGCGCTGGGCCGCACGCATGTCCTTGCCCTTCAGCAACCGCACATAGGTTTCGTGAACGTCTTCGGCCGGCACCGGCTCGTTGCGGGCATGCTGGTGGAGCGCGAAATACATCTGCAGCCGGCTGGTCAGCCGCTGCCAGGTTTCCAGCAGCACCGAATTGTCGGCCCATTCGTAGATCAGGCCATGCAGTTGCAGCGCGGTTTCGATCTGGCGTGTCGTGTCCAATGCGCGGGTCGCCTGCTTCACGGCTTCGTGGCGCCGGTCGAGCTCGTCGAAGAAGCGCTGGTCACGCAGCGGCCACGCCCGCTCGATGGCCAGCTCGTCCATCACCTTGTTGAACGAATAGGCATCGTCGATGTCCTTGGCTGTGACCTCGATGACGAAGGTGCCGGCATAGGGGATGCTGGTCAGGATCCCTTCCTGGACCAGCTCGCGCATCGCCTCGCGCAGCGGCGCGCGGCTGACCCGCATCTGTTCGGAGATACGGAGCTCGTTGAGCTTCTGGCCGGGCGCGAGCTGGCCGGTCAGGATCGCGCGCCGCAACAGCGCAACGATCTCGGCGCGTCGCGTCGTATCCGCGATAGGACTGAAATCCGCTTTCGCCATTCGGCCACTCCCAGGAAACCGAAAGCAAGACAAGCAGATTGTCGACAATCTAACAAGAGGCTATCTCAATTGATTGGCCAACGCTGCAGAGACCGTTTCGAAATTCCCTCTGGCGAGTCATATGGAGCCGCTGTGGAACGGTTGCCGCCGCTGAATGCGATCAAGGCTTTTGAAGTTGCCGCCCGTGCCGGCGGCTTCACTTTGGCCGCCTCTGAACTCGGCGTTTCGTCGGCGGCGGTCAGCCAGCAGATACGCAATCTCGAAACCTGGTTCGGCAAGCAGCTGTTCGTGCGCAGCGGCAACCGCATCGCGCTCACCGACGCCGATCGCCTCGGCAAGGCTCGGCCTGGGCATCGCGCTTGGCCAGCGGGTCATGGCGCACGCCGATCTGGAGGCCGGTCGGCTGATTGCGCTCTCCTCGTCTCGGTGCACCTCGGGCACCCCTATTGTGCATTCATGCCGCCGGCCAAGGCCGACCGGGCCGATGTTGCCGGTCTGGTGGAACTGCTCAGTCGAGCGGCGCCCGCGACCTGTGGGAAGGCCGGGGCGCCGCGCTGAAGCCGGATCCTGACGGGGGTGTTCAGGTGGCCGGCTTTTCCGGTATCGGCGATACGGGCGCTCCGGGGCCGATCTTCTGCAGATTGCCCGTAATCACCTGGTCGCCCTCGGCGACGCCGCTGAGGATGGCGACCTGATCGCCGCTCGTCGGTCCGAGCGAAACCAGCCGCTGGTCGACCGTATTGCCCTTGCCGACGACATAGAGATATTTGCCGAGCTGGCTTGAGCCCAGCGCCGTCTGTGGCACCATCAGCGCATCGGCCTGCTCTCTCACATGCAGCCGGACACGGACATATTGGCCCGGCAGCAGCGTGAACTTGCCATTGCCGATCGTCGCGCGCGCCGTGATCGTGCCGGTCGAGCGGTCGACCGAATTGTCGATGAAGGTAAGCTCGCCCTTCTGGCTTGCCTCGGTCTGGCCGGGGAGCAGGACATCCACTTCGATCGGGCCGTTCGCACGGGCTTGCTCGATCTCGGTCAGATCCGTCTCGCTCGGGTTGAAGGTGACGTAGATCGGGTCGAGCTGCACCAGCGTGTTGAGCACGGTGCCGGCGACGCTGACCAGCGTTCCGACCGAGGCCTGGTTGCGGCCAAGGCGCCCGGCAAACGGCGCCCGGATTTCAGCGTAGCTCAGATTGAGCTCTGCCGTGCGGACCGCCGCCTGGTTCAGCGCCAGCGATGCCTGCGCTTCGCGCAAGGTGCTGGTGCGCTGGTCGAAGCCGTCCTTGGCGAGGTAGCCGCTCTTGGCGAGCTCGGTGCCGCGACCAAGATTCGAGCGGGCATAGTCGAGCGTCGCCGTGTCGCGCTGCACTTGGGCCTTGGCCTGGTCGAGCGCCGCCTGGAAGTCGTCAGGCGAGATCTTGTAGAGAAGATCGCCTTGCCGGACGTCGACGCCGTCGGCTGCGGTCTGCTCCTGCAGATAGCCGGGAATCCTCGCCTGTAAGGTGATGCTGCGGATCGGCTCTGTCCGCGCGGCATAGTCGAGGTAGATCGGGATCGTCTTCTTGACGACGCTGACCCCCGGCACCGGCATGACGAACGCCGCCGGGGCGGGCGCCGCACCTGCCGTGCCGGCATTGAGGCTGAGATTGCCCATATCGAGCAGGGGGACGCTGGACACCGAGATCGCACCCAGCGCGACAGCCGTTCCCAACGCGATTTTCCATTTACGCATGATCAGTCTCCAATCTTATTCGGCCGCTTCCGCCAGGGGCGGTAAAGCGTGCTCAGCAGTTGGTTCATTGTCTTGAGAGGTGGGCTCGTCTTTGCCGCGGCGTTCACGCAGCTGTTCGATGACCGCGTAGAACACCGGCACGAACACCAGCGACAGGATGGTCGCCGCGACCATGCCGCCGAACACGGTGGTGCCGATCGACTGCCGGCTTGCCGCACCGGCGCCGGTCGCAAACATCAGCGGCAGCACGCCGAGGATGAAGGCGAAGGCCGTCATCAGGATCGGCCGCAGCCTGAGCCGTGCCGCCTCCATCGCCGCGTCGACGATGCTGAGGCCTTCCTCGCGCCGTCGCCTTGCGAATTCGACGATCAGGATCGCATTCTTGGCCGCCAGGCCGATCAGCATGACGAAGCCGATCTGCGAGTAGACGTCGATCTGCATGCCACGCAGCAACAACGCTGCGAAGGCGCCGAACAGGGCCAGTGGCACCGCCAACAGCACCATGAACGGCATCGCCCAGCTCTCATACTGCATCGCCAGGATCAGGAAGACGAAGACAATGGCGAGGCCGAAGACGACGGACGCGATCGATCCTGCCTTGAGCTCCTGGAAGGTGATGCCGGTCCATTCGAAACCGAAATCCCTTGGCAGCGCGGTTGCAGCGGCCCGTTCCATGGCGGCAACCGCCTGGCCGGAGGAAAAGCCCGGTGCGGCGCCGCCATTGATCGAGGCCGAGGCATTGTTGTTGTAGTGCGGCACGGTCTCCGGGCCGACGAAGGGCACGAGTTTGCCCAGCGTCGAGAGCGGCACCATGCCGCCGGAGGCATTGCGCACATAGAGCCGCGAAATGTCGGCGGCACCTGCACGTGCATCCTTGTCGGCCTGGATGGTCACCCGGAAGGTGCGGCCAAACAGGTTGAAGTCGTTGACGTAGAGCGAGCCGAGATAGATCTGCAGCGTGTTGAAGACATCGGGCAGGTTGAGGCCGAGCAGTTTGGCCTTGCTGCGGTCGAGGTCGTAGTTGAACTGTGGCGTCGAGGTCGAGAACGGCGAGAACAGCTGCTGCGGGTTGATTTCCGGCTGCTTGCGCGCCTCGGCGATCACGGCTTGCGTCGCATCGTTGAGGGCTGAACTGCCGCGGCCGGTCAGATCCTCGACGACGAATTCGAAGCCGCCCGTCGTGCCGATACCGGGGATCGACGGCGGATCGAAGCTCAGCGCGAAGGCTTCCGGGATCTGCATCAGCTTGCCGCGCACATCGGCGACGAGCTTCGATGCGCTCTGGTCGGGGCCCCGCTCCTCCCATGGCTTCAGGATGGCGAATTCGACCGCCGAATTCGATTGCGCGGCACTGGTCAGGAAGTTCAGGCCGCTGATCGAGCCGACGATGTCGACGCCGGGCGTCGCCTGCAGGATGTCGCGTGCCTTCTGCGCCACCGCGTCGGTGCGTTCCAGCGATGCGCCGTCGGGCAACTGGATGACGACGAAGAAATAGCCCTGGTCCTCGACCGGAAGGAAGGTCGAGGGCAGGCGCTGCCAGACGAAGTAGGTGGCGACCAGCCCCGCCGCGAACAGGCCGAGCATGATCCAGCGCAAACGGATGAGGATGCGCACACCATTGGCATAGGCGTGCGACAGCCTGTCGAAGCCGGTGTTGAACCAGCGGAACGGGGCGAACTGCGTTTCGCCGCGATGCCGCAGGAAGGCGGCACTGAGCGCGGGGCTCAGCGTCAGCGAGTTGAAGGCGGAGATGCCGACGGAGATCGCCACCGTCAGTGCGAACTGGTTGTAGAGCTTGCCGGAGACGCCGGGAATGAAGGCGACCGGCACGAACACCGCCATCAGCACCGCGGTGGTGGCGATGATCGGGCCGGTGACCTCGGTCATTGCGGCCTTGGTCGCCGCAAGCGGTTTGAGCCCGGCCTCCAGCTGTCGTTCGACATTCTCGACCACGACGATGGCGTCGTCGACGACGAGGCCGATCGCCAGCACCATGCCGAGCAGGGAGAGCATGTTGAGCGAGAAGCCGAGCATCTCCATGACGACCAGCGTCGCCACCAGCGACACCGGAATGGCGATGGTCGGGATGATCGTCGTGCGCCAGCTTTGCAGGAAGAGGAACACCACGGCGACGACCAGCACCAGCGCTTCGCCGAGCGTGATCAGCACGTCATGCATCGACGCCGAGACGAAACGGGTGGTGTCGTAGTGCATCGCATAGGACACGCCCTTCGGGAAACGGCCCGACAGCTCCTGCATCTTGTCCTTGACGCGCTGCTGCAGATCGAGCGCGTTGGAGCCGGGCATCTGGTAAACGGCAAGCACCACGGTCGGGTCTTTACCGAAGAAGGCAGACGACGAATATTGCAGCGCGCCGAGTTCGATGCGGGCGACGTCGCGCAGCCTGACCAGCGAGCCGGTATCGGTGTTGGCGCGCACGACGATGTCGCCGAATTCCTTGGGATCGCTCAAGCGGCCGACGGCGTTGACCTGCATCTCGAAGGCGGTGCCGGCGGGTGCCGGCGACTGGCCGATCTTGCCGGCCGCCACCTGGACGTTCTGTTCGGCGATGGCGTTTTGCACATCCACGGCGGTGATGCCGAGATTGGCGAGCTTGTCGGGATCGAGCCAGACGCGCATCGAATAGCGCCGCTCGCCGAAGATCTGCACGTCGCCGACGCCGGGCAGCCGCTTCAGCGGGTCGACCACCTGCAGATAGGCAAGGTTGCTCAGCGCCACCGGATCGACCGAACTGTCGGGCGAAGTCAGGTTGACGATCAGGACGAAGTTCGGATTCTGCTTCTTGATCGTCACGCCGCCCTGGTTGACGATCGCCGGCAGCGACGAGGCGGCCTGCGAGACGCGGTTCTGCACGTCGACGGCGGCGGTGCTCAGCGAATAGCCGACATCGAAGGTGATGGTGATGGTCGAGGAGCCGTCATTGGAACTCGTCGACGACATGTAGGTCATGCCCTGCACGCCGTTGATCTGCTGCTCCAGCGGCGTCGTCACCGTGTCGGCCACCACTTGTGCGCTGGCGCCCGGATAATGGGCGCTGACCACGACCTGCGGCGGCGTGATGTCGGGAAACTGCGAGACGGGCAGCAGGAAATAACAAATCGACCCGGCGAGCACCATGATGATGGCGATCGCCGAGGCGAAGATCGGACGGTGAATGAAAAAGTTTACCACGACACGCACGCCTCTCCGGCTGCTGTTGCCCGCCCGAAGGCGCTGGCAACCCTGGACAGCCTTTGGCCGCGCTTGTCACCGAGGCCGTCCCGCGAACGCAGCAACGGCACCTCGCCACGCTGCGTATCGGCGAGCGAGCGCAACATCGTCTCGAAGGCGCGCGGGTCGACGCCATCGGCTTTCATGACCAGCCGGATCATCGGATCCCGGACGGCTTCATCTATGGTAAGATCGCGGCGCTGTGGCATGGCCGGCTCCTTGTCTGTCGATTCGCAGCCCGTGCTCGCGAACCGTTTTCATCTCTTCACCGGCCGAGGCCGCATGATTGGCAGTTTCTCGCCCCTCTCGTCTGGCAGGGCCGTTCACGGCCTTGTTATTGACGGTGGACGATATAGGTGTTACCAGTAAGTAACATTCTGGAAGTTACAGACCGGTAACACCCTAGTCAAGAGGTGGCCGAGGGTTTTTTGGAAACGAAAGGAGATCATGATGGCAGACGGCATCGTGGAGCGCTCTCGTCCCCGGGATCGGATCCTGGAGACGGCACGCGACATGTTCCACAAGCATGGCATCAAGGGCGTCGGCGTCGACGCCATCACCGAAGCTGCCGGCACGAACAAGATGACGCTCTATCGTCACTTCGAATCCAAGGACGAACTGATCGTCGAATGCCTGCGCGCCAATGCGGCCAAGGCCGGCGCTATGTGGGAAGCATTCGAGGCCGAATTCCCTGGTGACAAGCTTGCCCAACTGCATGCCTGGGTTCGCAAGGCGGCTGCCATGCTCAATGCGGACGGCCGCGGCTGCGACATGGCCAACGCCGCCGCTGAGCTGACCGAGCCGGACCATCCGGCCAGGCTGGTGATCAAGGAGCTCAAGGAAGCCCAGCGCGCGCGCCTTGTGACGCTATGTCGGGATGCCGGCATTGGTCAGGCCGAACTGCTCGCCGATACGCTGTCGCTGTTGTTCGAGGGCGCGCGTGTCAGCGTGCAGACCGTGGGTACCGAAGGTCCGAGCACCCAGTTCGTGCGCATGGCCGAAGGGCTGATCGTTTCGTTCCGGGGCGCTGCCGCCGGTTGAGATTCGCCACGATTGTTGGCGGGTTACGGCTCTATGACGGAGGGCCGCGTACGCCGTTGACCCAGGCGGTATGGAAACTCCGGCGGCCAAACGAAAAAAGCCCGCTGCCGGGAGGAGGTGGCAGCGGGCTCGATTTTCGAATGTGGCGCGGGAGGAGGTGCACCCCATTCAGCGTCGGCATCGCATCTGGGAGGAGTAGATGGCCGACAACCAGAACCTACGAGTTGCCCAACGATTCGGCAACAAAGAAACTTGCATAGCTGCTGTGCAGATTTGCCGTGCCAATTATCATACAAATCCGGCAACAGGCATTTTTGCAGGCCGCCTGCTTCACTGCACCGGCACGTTTTCCCTGAAGATCAAGCGCGGTTCGATGAACTTGCGCGTCAGATAGGGTGCGGAGGAGGCAATCGAGCCGAGCAGGCGAATGACCGACTGCTCGGCGATCAGCCGCGCATTCTGGTCGATGACGACATCGGCGAGATCGTCGACGAGATGACCGCGCGTGTCCTTGGTCAGGTCGTGGCAGATGAACACCGGCTTGCGGTTCGGCCTGGCCTCGCGGATCGCCTTTGCAACGCCCGAATGTCCAGCTCCGACGCAATAGATGCCGAGCAACTCTGGCTCGTCGTGCAGTGCCTTCATGGTCTCGGTGTAGCTGGCATCGGGCTCGTCGTTGATCTCGACGGCGCTGCTGACGGTCAGATTGGGAAACTCCTCATTGAGCACCGAGCGGAAACCCATCTCGCGTTCCTCGTGGCCGCGATAGGAACGTGAGCCGACGACCATCGCCAGATGGCCGGTGCGGCCGCCAAGGAAGCGTCCCATCAGCAGCGCCGCCGTTCGTCCCGCCACCCGGTTGTCGATGCCGACATAGGCCGCGCGCGGTGCCGTCGGAACATCGGACACCAGCGTCACCACACGCATGCCGGCTTCGACGATGTCGCGCAGGATGTTGCGCGTACGCGGATGATCGACAGCGATCACGCCAACGCCATTGGCCCTGAGCGACAGGTTTTCGACAGCGCTCTGCAGCGCGTTCGGCGAGATACCGGCGAGATTGTGGATCCGGCACGAGGCGACAAGCGGCAGACGCGCGGCGTAGTCCTCGATATGCCCGGCGAGATCGCGCATGAAGGCATTGCTGCCGATCGGCAGCAGGAATTCGAGGTGGGCGGGCCGCGAGGGCAGCGTCACCTGATCGGCGACCGGCAGGTAGCCGAGTTGCTTGGCCGCCTCCATGACGCGCTGGCGGTTGGCCGCACTCGCACCCGGCCGGTTGTTCAGCACCCTGTCGACCGTTGCGGTCGACAGCCCGCAATTGCGGGCGATATCCGAGACGGTGGCTTTCATGCCGCTACCCACAGCCCGCATTGCGGGCAATATCCGAGACGGTGGCTTTCATGCCGCTACCTATGCGCCCTGCGATGCCGCGCCAGACAAGCGATGCGATCTGAGGCAGCGGTGATTGCCGCCATCACCCGACAGTCAGTGCGACGGCTTGCCATCGGTGATGGCATCGCGGATTTCCTTGTCCGACATGCCGGTGATGATCCGCTCTACCTCCGCCACGCTGGTCGTCTTCGGGTCGATGTCGTCGGCGACCACCTTGCCCCGGCGCATGACGACGATGCGGTCGACCACCTGGAAGACATGGTGGATGTTGTGGGCGATGAAAATGCAGGAGTGACCGGAATCGCGGGCGCTGCGCACGAAACTCAGCACGCCCTGTGTTTCGGCGACGCCGAGATTGTTGGTCGGCTCGTCGAGGATGATCAGGTCGCTGTCGAAATGCATGGCGCGCGCGATCGCCACCGCCTGACGCTCGCCGCCGGAAAGCGAACCGATCGGCGTCGTCGGCGGGATGTTCTTCGTGATGCCGACCTGCTTGAGCAAATCGCGGGCAACCGTGTTCATCGCCTCCTGGTCCATCCGGTTGAGGAAGCGCGGCGGCTTGATCGGCTCGCGCCCGAGGAACAGATTGCGGGCGATCGACAGTTGCGTGACCAGTGCGGAGTCCTGGTAGATCGTCTCGATGCCATGGGCGATGGCGTCGCTGGTGCTGCGCAGGCTCACCTTCTTGCCACGGATGAAGATATCGCCGCTGGTCAGCGGAACGGCACCCGAAAGCACCTTGATCAGCGTCGACTTGCCGGCGCCATTGTCGCCAAGCAAGCCGACGATCTCCCGTTCATTGACATGGAAATTGGCATCCTCCAGCGCCTGCACGCGGCCGTAGGACTTGCGGATGTTCGTCATGCGGATCAGTGGCTCGGCCATGGTTCAAGTCCCCGCCTGATGCCGGCGTTCCAGCCATGAATGCAGTGCCATCATGCCGAGGATGATGGCACCGATGAAGATGTTATAGGCAAGACCAGGCACGCCGATCAGCACGATGCCGTTGCGCATCACACGCAGGATCAGGATGCCGAGCACGGTGCCGATGATCGTGCCGCGCCCGCCGGTAAGTGCGGTACCGCCGATCACCACCATGGCGATGACTTCCAACTCATAGCCGGTACCGCTGTTGGGGTTGGCGGCGGACGTGCGCAACGAAGAGATGACGCCGGCAAGCGAGGCCATGACCGACGACAGCACGAACAGGCCGATCTTGACCCCGCTGACATTGACGCCGCGCGCCCGCGCCGCGCTCGGGTTGCCGCCGGCCGCCTGGATCCAGTTGCCGGTGCGGCTTTGCGTCAGTACGTAGCCGAGCGCGATCGCCGCGGCGATGAACCAGAACAGTGACATGTAGATGCGGAACGGGCCGATGAAGAAGTCGCCGACCAGCGCTTCCGCCAGCCAACTGCCCTCCGCACTCCAGGTGCGCTGGGGAAAACCGTCGGTGACGAAAAGGGCGGTGCCGCGCACCACCAGCAGCATGCCGAGCGTCACCAGGAAGGATGGGATCTTGAGCTGCGTCACGAACCAGCCATTGACCAGCCCGATGAAGGCGGCGACCAGCAGCGCGGCGACAAAGCCGGCTTCGAGCGAGGTCAGGCCGCTGTTGAACAGGGTCCACATCAAGACCGGCGAGAAGCCGAACAGGGAGCCGACCGAGAGGTCGAACTCGCCGGACGTCATCAACAGCGTCATCGCCAGCGCGATCAGGCCGAGCTCGACCGTGAAAGCCAGCGTGTTGGAGATGTTCTGCGGCGACAGGAAGTCGTGGTTGAAACTCCAGAAAACGGCGATCTCGACGACGAGCAGCACGAAAGGGCCGAATTCCGGCCGTGCGATCAGGCGTGGGACGAGCGAATGATTTTCCACAGGCAATCCGCGACATGAGTGGAAGGCTGAGCGTTGCACATCGCGTGCGAAGGGCTCGGCGAAATGGAGAGCCAGTCGCGACCGTTGGGCGGCCGCGACTGTTGAGATTGGATGTTACTTGCCGGACAGGATGTCGTCGTAGATCTGCGCGGTGTCTTTTTCATAGAGCGCGCCGGTGATGACGTTGAAGCCCGGAGGAATGCCGCCGGCGGCCATATTGGCCAGCGAAAGCGCGACATAGCTGGTCGCCTGCGGGTCCTGCCACTGGCCGGCATTGACATAGCCGTTCAGCACTTCCTGGGTGGTGTCGAGCGAATTGCCCCAGCCGACGACCGGGATTTCGCCCGGCTTGATGCCGACCTGGTCGAACACCCGCTTGATCGAGCCGGTGACGAGGTCGCCTAGGCCGATGATCGCCTTGACCTTGGCCTTGTTCGCCGTGAGGTAGTCGACCATGCGGTTGATCACTTCAGCCTGATCAAGCGTCGCTTCCGTGATTTCATACGTGATGCCGAGCGGCTCGAAGACGCTCTTGATGCCTTCCTCTTCCTGCACGCCATAGGTGGCGCCGGGGATTTCGACCGGCATCCAGACGAAGTCGCCCTTCTTCACCAGGCCCTTGTCGACCAGATACTGTGCCCAATGCTTGCCGAAGGTGACATTGTCGCCGCCGACATAGGCGTTGAAATCGGCTTTCGGATCAGGCGTGTTGAAATTGATGATCGGCACTTTCGCCGCACGCGCTTCCTTGACGATCTCGATCAGGCTGCCCGGATCGGGGCTCGTGGTGACGATGCCATCGGCCTTGGCGGAGAGGGCGGCGCGAACCGCTTCCTGCTGCGAGGCGACATCGCCGTTGTGGAACGAGGTGTTGACCGTGTTGCCGGTGTCCTTGGCCCACTGCTTGGCGCCGGCCAGGAAGTAGGTCCAGACCGGATCGGCCGGACCGCCATGCGAAATCCAGTAGAACGTCTTGGCCTGTGCCGCTGCTGGTACCACCATCAGCGCCACCAACAGGCCGTATAGAACGCGTCTTAGCCGTGTCAGCATTTGATTTCCTCCCGTTTGTAGATCGTCAGTTCAAAATCCGTCCCTTGTTTTGCGTCTTTTGCCAGCGCCGATCGGATGCGTCAGAGCATCCCCTTTTTCGACGGATGGCAAGCCTCCATCTGCCAGGCCTCCATCTGCAGGTGTAGTGGGCGCCTGACGGGGCGTCATCAGCCGTCCCATCAGATTGCATCAGTTGAGGTGATTTTCCGACTGTCGGATAATTGGTGTCGAGGCTAGCCGAGCAGATAGTCCTCGTCATGGTCGGCGCGCAGGTTGCTCCACAGCCGATCGGCCGCCAGGCGAGCAAGGCGATTTGTTCCGTTAGGTATCCGACAAATGCAGATGCTCGGGCACTCGCAGCATTTCGGCATTGGTGAGTCTTCCGCTGGTGAACTCTAGTCGGAGCCCCTCGCAGTATCCGATGGCTTCTCCCTCGATAGGACGTTTGCTGGCCATCAGGAACGCGACAACGCCGAGATCGATGATCCCACCGTGCGTCACCAATAAGCCCGTCGCTTCGTTGGGAACTCGGGCAGCTATGCTCGTCCACAGTCGCACTTGGGTGTTAGCAAATGCAATGCAGTCTACGTCCGATCGGAGTACACGTTCTACCTCCGCCAACGGGCTCGGCCACGAGATCGTTTCGAGTATATTTTTGGGAAGAATTCCAAGTTCGGCAATCAACTCATTTACTTCGAAACCCATCGCAATTGCGGTTTCGATTGCCCGTGGAATTTCGCTTGTGACAACAAGTTCATAAGAGTCAGCCCCTTGGGCTACAAACCGCGCTAGTTCGATTCCTTCTCGAGAAAGGTGCGCGCCAGGCTTGCGCCTCATGGTGTGCCGGCGAACATCAAGTATCGTCATTGGATTCCAGTCCGACGAGGTCACGAGTAATAAGGCGCCAACATTGCGTTGATGGTGGCCCTGGGCCAAGGCTTGGCTAAATAAGATCGGCCTTCGCCAGCTCCCGCATCAGATGGCTGGCGCCGTAGGTCCAGTGCGGGCAGTCTGGCGACAGCTGCACGCGGTTGACCAGCGCGCCGAATTTTTCCGACGAGATGGTGACGATGTCGCCGACCTTGTGGGTAAAACCCTTGCCCTTCTCGCCGCGATCCTTGGACGGAACGAACATGGTGCCGAGATAGAGCGCCAGCCCGTCCGGATACTGGTGGTGCGGCCCCATGGCCGCGGCGACCAGTTCCTCCGGCGAGCGGCTGATCTCGGCCATCGAGCTTGCGCCCTCCAGCGAGAACCCGTCCTCGCCCTCGACTTTCAGGCGCACGACGGCACGCTTGACGTCATCGATGGAGAATTTCTCGTCGAACAGGCGGATGAAGGGGCCAAGTGAGGCCGAGGCATTGTTATCCTTGGCCTTGCCGAGCAGCAGCGCCGAACGCCCTTCGACGTCGCGCAGATTGACGTCGTTGCCGATAGTGGCGCCGACGATCCTGCCGCTGGAGGCGGCGATCATGGCGATCTCGGGTTCCGGATTGTTCCAGGTCGACACCGGGTGCAGCCCGACATCGGCGCCGAAGCCCACCGAGGCCATCGGCTGGCACTTGGTGAAGATCTCGGCATCGGGGCCGATGCCCACTTCCAGATATTGCGACCAGGCGCCGCGCGAAATCAGCTTGGCCTTGATCTCCATCGCTTCGGGCGAACCGGGCTTCAGCTTCGACAGGTCGTGGCCGATCAGTCCGGCAATGTCGGCGCGGATGGCATCGGCTTTTTCAGCCGAACCACGCGCCTGTTCCTCGATCACCCGTTCCAGCAGGCTGACGACGAAGGTGACGCCCGATGCCTTGACCGCCTGCAGGTCGACCGGGGAGAGCAGGTAGGGTTTTGCTGGATCGCGCCCGGTTTCAAAACTGTTGGCGGCGATGTCATCGAGCGAACCGATCGGTCTGCCTTCGGCCGAGCGGACATGCCCAGCCGGGTCGGCCATCTCGCAAAGGTCGCGCATGGTCGGTGCCGTACGCGAGGTGATGTCGAAGACCGTGCCATCGCGAACCGTGACGACCAGCGGGTATGCAGCACCGCTGCTTCTGGCGCGTCCGACAAAAAGGCCCTCGCTGGGCAGGTGGGTCGGGTTCGTCATGGCGCTCTGTCCTCTTAGTGATCGGCAATGTGGTGAAGTGATCGACAATGTGGGCTAGCCGGATCGGCGTGGCACTTTCACCGGATTCCCGTCAAAGGTCTATCCCGTCGCAGGCGATCGGAACTCTGGGTCTCCGGTCGTCTCGGCGGCAGTCCACAGGCGAAAGCCATGGTGCTCTTTCAAAATTGTGAAATTCTGACTAGGATTTTCACCAATCGCAGCGCATTCAGGTGACCCTTGGCGACAGCATTCTCCGATCCCATCTGGCGCAGGCCGCAGGCAGCTTCCACGTTTCAATCGCTTCCCAATGGCGAACGGGTCGATCTCGCCATCATTGGCGGTGGCATCATGGGCTTGTCGACTGCCTTGCATGCCGCCCGGCTTGGCCTGTCGGTGCAGGTGCTGGACGCCGGCGAGATCGGCCAGGGCGCATCAGGCTTGAATGGCGGCCAGGTCATTCCCGGCCTGAAATACGATCCGGAATGGTTGCTGGAGCATTTTGGCCCGGAGCGCGGCGAGGCGCTTGTCAATTTCGCGGCGTCGACCGCCAACGCGGTGTTCGAGCTGATCCGCGACGAGAATCTGGCGGTGCCGTTCGTTCGAAATGGCTGGATCCAGGCGGCGCACACCGAGGCCGCGCTGAAGGCGGCGACGAACCGCGACCGGCAATGGCACGCGCGCGGTGCCGACGTCCGGTTGCTGAACGCAGCGGAGACCGCAGCCAGGACTGGCGCACAGGGTTATCTCGGCGGC
Organism: Mesorhizobium sp. M7A.F.Ca.CA.002.04.1.1; assembly: GCF_004022805.1. NCBI lineage: Bacteria > Pseudomonadati > Pseudomonadota > Alphaproteobacteria > Hyphomicrobiales > Phyllobacteriaceae > Mesorhizobium > Mesorhizobium sp. M7A.F.Ca.CA.002.04.1.1. Next base: position 14,230 of record NZ_RZPL01000045.1, read on the forward strand.
TGGCTCGACCGCCGCGCCGGTGTGATCGATCCGCTCGCCTACACGTCTGAACTTGCCCGGGTCGGGACCGCGACTGGCGTGAGGATAGCAGAGCGCCAAAGGGTCGTGCGGCTCGCCAATGCCGCCGGTGTTTGGCGTATTTTGATCGAAAATGGCCTGGAATTGCAGGCAAAGGCGGTCGTGCTGGCGACAAACGCCTATACGGACGGTCTGATCCCCGGTCTCGCCCAGACGATCGTGCCGCTGCATTCCTTTCAGATCGCCACAGCGCCGCTGCCGTCCAATCTGGCGGCCACGATCCTGCCGGAAGGGCAGGCGGTGTCGGACTCCAGGCGCATCCTCGTCTACTACCGCAAGAGCGCCGACGGCCGGCTGGTGCTTGGCGGACGGGGCCGCATGGCGCTGCCGACGAGCGCCGGCGACTGGGCGCATCTCGAGCGTGCGCTGGTACGGCTCTATCCCTCGCTGTCCGGCGTTCCCATCGAGAAGCGCTGGTTCGGCCGGGTTGCGATGACGCCGGACCACCTGCCGCACATCCACGAGCCGGAGAAAGGCCTGCTCGCCGTGGTCGGCTGCCAGGGTCGTGGTGTCGGCCTGATGACTGCGCTTGGCGAGCGCATCGCCGGCTACCTCCAAAGTGGCGACGCCAGGCAATTGCCTTTCCCGGTCTCGCCGATCCGGCCGATCCCGTTTCACGCCTTCCGCCAGGTCGGCGTCGCCGCGACCATCGCCTGGTATCGCCTGCTCGATGCGTTGGAGCGCTGACCAGGGCGCTTTATCTCCTTGGAGTTCCGTTAGGGGATTCTGCTTGACAGTTTCATGGATATGAAAAACTCTAGGCCAATTTCAAATTTCCAATAGGCAGGTCGATGTCGACCCTAGTTGCAACATCAGCGCCAGAGGCCCGGTCTTCCCAGGGCTTCCGGGTCGCCATGCTGCTGCCGGGCGCGCTGGTCACCTTCCTGCTGATCCTGTTTGCGCTTGGCCTCGTGCTTTTCCTCGCCTTCCGCGGCAATGACGGTTCGCTGCTCGGCGCCGGTTTCACCGTCGCGAACTTCGTCACCGTGGTGTCCGATCCGCTGTACTGGACGGTGACGCTGCGCTCGCTGATCATTGCCGCTCTGGTCACGCTGGCGACGGTCGTCACTGCCTATCCCGTCGCCTACTACCTTGCCTTCCATACCGGCCGGCGGCGCGGCCTGCTGCTGTTCCTGGT
>NZ_RZPL01000460.1:0-4651 GCF_004022805.1 Mesorhizobium sp. M7A.F.Ca.CA.002.04.1.1
GCCATGATAGCCCTCGCGGAAGGCGAGGATCTTCGAGCGCTGCGTGATGGCGCGAGCCGCCGAAATCGCCATGATGTTCGCCTCGGTGCCCGAGTTGCAGAAGCGCACGCGCTCGATGGCCGGAAAACGGTCGACCACCGCGGCAGCCAGGCGCGCCTCATAGCGGTTGGGTGCGCCCAACATGATGCCACCCTGTATGACGTCCACAAGGGCCGCCGAAATCGCCTTGTCGGAGTGGCCGTAAAAACCGGCACTGTATTCCGAGACCAGGTCGACATAGGTATGGCCGTCCAGATCGGTCACCCTGCAGCCTTCACCGGAAACAAACGATACGGGGAATGGCCGATACCATAGAACAGCCCTCGTATTGCCGCCCGGCAACGATGCCGCGGCCTCGTTCTGACGCGCCCGGCTGTTCGGGTTTGCGTCAGCGAAACGCTGTCGCGCCTCGTCCAGAACAGCAGCGAGACTGACATTGGCGCGCACGTCTCTAGTGCCTTGCAGCATTCGATCAAATCCCTTTGGCTTTTTCACTTTTTTACACCGTACCGTAAATTCCTGTTGCTAATCAATCAATTTTGCGTTTGAAATTTGATCAAATCTACAACGATAAGAAAGGGGAACTGCAATGAGGACTTATCTGCAAGCCGTATCTGCCGCCGCGATCTGCCTCGCGACCTCGGCTTTGGTCGCGTCCGCGGCCGACCCCGTCACGGTAGTCGGCTGGGGTGGTACATGGGACAAGGCCTACAAGGATGGGGTCTGGGACAAGTACACCGAAAAGACGGGCGTCCCGATCGTCATGGAAGAGTGGGGCGGCGAGGTCGCCAAGGTGCGTGCCCAGGTGCAGGCGGGCAACATCACCTATGACGTCGTCTCGGTCGAAGCGCCCGCCATGGAAGTCGGCTGCGCCGAAGGCCTGTTCATTCCGCTGACGCCAGAAATCACAGGCGACGCGGCCAATTATTTGCCGGGCACCCTGCACGAATGCGGCGTCGCGTCCGATACCTGGGCCACGGTCCTCGCCTACAACACAAATGTCTACAAGGGCGACGCCGCGCCGAAGAGCTGGGCGGATTTCTGGAACGTCGAGAAATTTCCGGGAAAGCGTGGCCTCTACCAGCAGGCGCAGTTCACGCTGGAAAACGCGCTGATGGCCGACGGCGTTAAGCGCGAGGACATGTACAAGGTGCTGGCCACGCCGGAAGGTATCGACCGGGCTTTCGCCATGCTCGACAAGATCAAGCCGAACGTCGTCTGGTGGTCCACCACGACGCAGGGCATCCAGAACCTCGACAGCGGGGAAGTGACGCTCAGCGACGCGTTCAATGCACGCATCACCAACGAAGCCATTAACGAGAAAAAGCCCTACGCCATCGCATGGGACGCAGGCTTCTTCTACGGCACCGACTACTGGGCCGTGGTGAAGGGCGCACCGCACCAGCAGGGCGGGCTGGATCTCCTCAAGTGGTTCTCCATCCCTGAAAATCAGGCCGGCTTCTCGAAACTCTATGCCTATGGCACCGGCCGCAAGGAAGCCGCCGACCTCATTCCCGCGGATTGGAAGGCCAACCTGCCGACGTCGCCGGAGCACCTCCAGTACGGCGCCGCCTATAACAACGACTTCTGGACCGAGCACAAGGAAGCGCTGGAAGAACGCTTCAAGGCTTGGCTCGCGAAGTAACCCAGGCATGTTGGTCGGGACAAAGCCGGCTATAAAGCGGCGCCAACGGGGCGGCATGCTCGCCCTGTTGACGGCCCCGCTTATCCTGTTCGTCGTCATTCTGTTTCTGTGGCCGGTGGCGCGCTTCCTCGCTCTGGCCGTCGACAACTCGGATTTTTCGAACAACCTGCCGCACACAATTGCCGCTCTGGCAGGCTGGAAAGCAGATAGCGGCCTGCCTGGCGAACCCGTCTTTGCAGCACTCGTCGAGGACCTGGCCGACGCGCGGCGCGCCGGAAAGGAAGGCGTACTGGCGCAACTCGTGAACCAGCGCGTCGTCGGCAGCCGTTTCCTCGTCATCAAGACGGCAAAGGATGCGGCCGACGGCAAGCTGACTATGCGTCCCGTGCGCGACGAGGTGCTCTCCAAACAGGCCGGCTGGAAAAATATCGATCTCTGGCAGGTCATCGCGCGTCAGCAAAGCGCGCGAACGGACTATTATCTGCTTGCGAGCCTTGACCTGAAGCGAGGCGCGGACAATTCGATCGAAGCCATTTCAGCCGATCGCGCCATCTTCGTCGACGCGCTGCTGCGTACGATCTGGATCAGCATCGTGGTGACCGTGATCTGCGCGGTGCTCGCCGTGCCGCTGGCGCAGGCAATTGTCAGCGCGCCGCCGGCCTGGTCGAAGCTCATGTTCGCGCTGATCCTGTTTCCGCTCTGGACATCGCTGCTGGTGCGCACCGTCATCTGGATCATCGTGCTGCAGAAGAACGGACCCGTGAATTCCACGCTGCTTGGCCTCGGCATCGTCAGCGAGCCGCTCAATCTCATTTACACACGCTTTTCACTCTACGTGGCAATGGTTCAGGTTCTGCTGCCCATGATGGTGCTCTGCGTCGTCGCCGTCATGCGGCGGGTTCCGACCACCTATATGCGCGCGGCACTGTCACTGGGCGCGCCGTGGCTCACAGCGTGGCGCCGCGTGCAGTTGCCGTTGATCCTGCCAGGAATCCTGTCCGGCGGGGCGATCGTTTTTGTCTTCGCACTCGGCTACTACATCACCCCGACGCTTGTCGGCGGGCCGACCGACCAGATGATCTCCAGCTACATAGCGTTCTACACGAACAGCACACTGAACTGGGGCATGGGTGCAGCGCTTTCGTTGCAACTGCTGATGATCCTCGTCCTGTTTGCATTCCTGTTCTGGACGGCGTCCGTCCTCTTCCGCCGCAAGGCGCATGTCGCATGAGCGCCGACCGCTTTCGGAAATGGCTGATGTATGCCTATGCGGCGACATTGCTGGCGTTCATCATCCTGCCCCTGCTGATCGTGATCCCCATGTCGCTGACCTCGAGCAACTCGCTGGCGTTTCCGACGCCGGGCTGGTCGCTGCGCTGGTATGCCGAACTGTGGGTCGACCAGCGCTGGCCGACCGCGCTGTGGAACTCGGTCGTCATCGCGCTGTCCACCACGGTTCTGGCGCTGCTGCTCGGCATACCGGCGGCGATCGGGCTCGCCTGGGGCGATTTTGCCGGCAAACGGATCCTCTATGCGATCATCGCCGCGCCCTTGGTGACGCCAGTCGTCATTGTCGGCGTCGCGGCCTTTTCATTCTTCGCCACACTGGGACTCGTTGGCAACAAGCTATCGATCATTCTGGTGCATACGGCCATGGCCGTGCCTGTGATGCTGACGACTGTCGTCGCCAGCCTTTCGACCTTCGACCGGACGTTGGTTCGCGCGGCGGCATCGCTCGGCGCCGGCACCATGCGCACATTCTTCAAGGTAGTGCTGCCGCTGATAGCGCCGGGCGTCATTACAGGGGCCATCATCGCCTTCATCATCTCTTTCGACGAAGTCGTCGTCGCAAGTTTCCTCTCGACGGGCGCAGAGCGAACCTTGCCTCGCATGATATTCTCCGGGGTGCGCGAGTCCATCAGTCCCGCCATCGCGGCCGTCGCCGTGCTGCTGATCGCTTTCTCGGCAATCCTGCTTGTGGTCATCGCCATCCTGCAGAGCCGCTCACAAACTCTTCGCGCAAAGGCATCGGCATGAGACTGGTACCCTCGGTGCAGCAACTAGAGACAGAGATGACGGCCTGGCGGCGGCATCTGCATGCCAATCCAGAACTCGGCTTCGAAGAGTTCGAGACGGCACGTTTCGTGGCGGACAAACTGCGCTCGTGGGGCATCGAGACGACCGAAGGTGTCGGCCGCACAGGCGTCGTCGGCACGCTCAGGGGCAGGCTCGGCGCTGGTCGCAGCCTGAGCATTCGCGCCGATATGGACGCCCTGCCGATGACCGAGGCGCGGCCGCTGCCGCATGCGTCCCGCGTCCCCGGGAGGATGCATGGCTGCGGCCATGACGGCCACACGACAATGCTGCTCGGCGCAGCGTCAGCACTTGTTCGCTCGCCCGACTTCGCCGGCACGGTGCATTTCATCTTCCAGCCGGCCGAGGAGGGTCGAGGTGGGGCGCTTGCCATGCTGGATGAGGGCCTTTTCCAGCGTTTCCCCTGCGATGAAGTTTACGCGCTGCACAATTGCGAACGGCCGCTCGGCGAGATCGCCGTCCACCGCGGAACGGTGGCCGCGGCGGCCGATCGCTTCGAGATCGTCGTCCACGGCAGGGGCGGCCATGCGGCGACACCGCATCTGGCGATCAATCCACTCCCCATCGCCGCGCGCATCCTGCTCGCAATCGAAGCCCTGCCCGGCCGCCTGACCGATGTGCACGCTCCGGCAATCGTCACCGTTGGCAGCCTGCGCGCAGGCGAAGCCTTCAACACCATCCCCGATACGGCGTTTCTGACCGGCACCGTGCGCACCTTCGACCATCAGGTTCAAAAGACGCTGGAGACGGCAATCCGCCGCATCGCGAAAAACGAGGCTGAAGCTTTTGGCGCCAGCGTCGACATTCTCTATGAAACGCCCTTCGCGCCGACGATCAACACCCCGGCGCAAGCCGATGCGATGATCGCGATTG
>NZ_RZPL01000461.1:0-4648 GCF_004022805.1 Mesorhizobium sp. M7A.F.Ca.CA.002.04.1.1
ACAAACCTGCATCGTTATCCACTGCTGCAGCAGAAGTATATCTTCCCCTACCTTGATCAGCTTCAGGCCCAGACGTTGATCATCTGGTCCAAGAACGACCCTACCGCGACGCCGGAGCAAGGGATCAACCTGGCGAAGCTGATCAGGAATTCAGATTTCCATCTGCTCAATAATGCCGGCGATTCCGTCCAGGTTGATCCGGAGCGAAGCCGTGAACAGACTCATCCGTCAATGGCACGAATGATCAACTGTGACGGGAACAATGCTCGGGCCAGCGTCTCCGAGGCGAATCTCTCAGCGGCGTGTCGCATACGACGAACTTGTGCCCTGCCATGGCAACAAGGGCATAGCCCAGGCGGTGGCGCCCATCCAACCGGGCAGGGCAGGAGTCATGCAAGACGTGGTGTGCCTCAGTTGGCCATACCACAGCTCGCGATTGTTCACTTCCAACGAACCACGGGGATGACGGAAATGTGCGTATGCACCCAAAAATCACCGAATTTCTGCGAATAACTTGCATTTCTCGCACAAAGCACCACAGCTGCGCTGCTACGCTCACGAAGCATGCACAAGTGGCGTAGCAAAGGATCGACTGGAGGAATCTATACCTAAGTGGGGACCCTGCAGCTCACACGATGATGGGAACCGCCGGACTACAAGCTCAACAAATGATGCAATGGTCTTTTCCCGAGGCATATCGGGAGACCATCGGCGATGCGAAAACGGAGGACTAACCAGTGGTCAAGTGGAAACTCGACGAATGCTTTAAGGCTGCAATCTTGAAGAGGATTGCCGCGCTCGGCCTGGCGGCGATGACAATCTCGTCCTTTGCCGGTTCGGCCTCGGCGGAGTCGCTGCTCGATAAGATTAAGAACGGAGAAACGATCCGTCTTGGCTTCACCAATGAGCCTCCCAGTGCCTATCCTGGTGCGAACAACGAGCCGCTTGGCCTGGTCAATGTGATGACACTGGACGTTCTGAGAAAGATGGGAACGACCAAAATCGAGCCGGTCGTAACCGATTGGGGTTCCCTTGTCCCGGGCCTCCAGGCTGGTCGCTTTGACATCATCACGGGCGGCATGTGGATTAAGCCGGAGCGGTGCCGCAACGTCCTGTTCAGCGAACCGATCGCATCGAGCAATGATTCGATGATCGTGCCGAAGGGCAATCCGGAAGCGCTGCATTCCCTCCATGACGCTCAGAAGAAGGGGCTTACCCTGGCCATCATGACGGGTACCACCGCAGTCGAGCAGGCGAAGAAATTAGGTTTCCCTGACGACAAGGTTATGCAGGTCGCCGGACCGCCCGAGGTCGTACAGGCTGTAAAGGCCGGCCGCGCCGCTGCCGGCTCGCTCTATAGTCTGAACGCGACGACTCTTGCCGAGCAGGATCCCAGCATTGAGGTGGCTGACCCGTATACCCCGCCGGGACCGAATGAACATCCCGCCATAGCCTTCCCGCTCAGCGAACAGGCTGCGGTAGACGCGTTCAATGCTGTGTTGAAAGACTATATTGGCTCTGACGAAATGATGGCCGCGGTCGGCAAATATGGTTACACCAAACGCGATCTCCCGGATGGCAGCAAGACCGCTGATCTTTGCAAGGGCTGAAGCTATGCGTCTGACCGCTCCCCGGCCCTTGGCCGGTAGGCGGTCAGTGGGGAGGGCATATGAGTAAGGTCGATCTCAGCTTTATCTTTGCCGTGCTCACCAAGGGCGTCATGACTACGGTCATCGTCACTCTTGGCGCCTGCGTCGTAGCGATCGTCCTTGGGCTTTTCGTGGGCCTGACCCGAGTCTCTCCCCGTCGGCAGTTGCGCTGGTTCAGTATCGCCTACATCGAATTCTTCCGCGGGACGTCCATGCTGGTTCAGCTCTACTGGTGGTTCTTTGTATTGCCGATTTTCGGTATTTTCCTGTCGCCGTGGACTGTCGGAATTTTGGGGATCGGAATGAATGCCTCTGGCTACGCAGCCGAGTATGTCCGCGCCGCCATTCAGGCCGTTGATAGGGGCCAGTATGAGGCATCTACAGCGCTCAATTTTTCGCGGCTCACCATGATGCGGCGTATTATCCTCCCACAGGCAATGCGCGCCATGCTGCCGACCTGGGGTAACATGCTCATCGATGTGCTTAAGGGTAGCTCGCTCGTCTTCTTCATCACCATTCCCGAATTTACTAGCGCCGCCAAGCAGGCGGCCGACGCAACTGGCGATTATATGCTGTTCTTTGCGGTTGCACTATTCGGTTATTACATCATCGCGCGCGCCCTCATCACTCCTTTCGTGCGCTGGCTGGAACGCCGCGTCTCGCGCGGTTTCGTTCGGGAGCAGGTGGCTTGAAGATCTGGGATTGGTCTTACGTATGGGAGGCTTTCCCATATCTCTATCAGGGAGCGATCGTCACCATTGAGGCTACGCTGCTCGGGTTTGCGATCGCGCTGATATTGGGTCTTGTCTTCGCGATGATTCGCCAGTCGCCAAACCGCTACGTCTCGACCACCATGGCGGAGATCGTGGAGTTTATCCGTTCAACGCCCTTGCTGCTGCAGTTGTTCTTTGTCTATTTCGTTGGTCCGCAGATCGGAATCTTCATTCCTGCCTGGACGGCGGGAGTTGGCGTGCTGGGGATCCACTATGCAGCCTATTGTTCCGAAGTCTTCCGCGGCGGCATCGAGAATGTGGATGGCGGCCAGTGGGAGGCCTGTACGGCACTAAACCTTTCGCGAACGCGGACCTGGCGAACAATCATTCTGCCGCAGGCGATCCCGCCCATGGTGCCAGCTCTGGGCAATTACTTCATCGGCATGTTCAAGGACACGCCGGTCCTGGCGGCAATCTCGATCTTCGAGATGCTGCAGCAGGCGAAAAATTTCGGGGGCAATAACTATCGATACATAGAAGCGATCACTATGTGCGGCTTCTTCTACTACGTGTTCAGCTTGGTTGCTTCCGCTATCGTGCAGTCGGTCCGCGTCTGGCTCAACCGCCGCTACCATCTGCAATAGGGAGGCCTTATACTATGAGCGAATTTGTGCTTCGCTTCGAGGACGATCTCACGAAGCGCCCTAGGGCATCAGCCAGGCGGGACGAGCTTGACCTCGATATCAGGCGCAGCGAAAAAGTCATGAACGAACCCATAGTTCGCTTCGAGAACGTCACAAAGCGCTACGGCGCGTTGACGGTGCTGGACGAACTCAATCTCGAGATCGCACGCAACGAGAAGGTGTCCATCATTGGTCCGTCCGGCTCGGGCAAGACCACCGTTCTGCGCATGCTGATGACGCTTGAGCACATCAACGGGGGGGTGATATGGGTCGACGGTGAACCGTTGACGCATACGCAGAAGAACGGCCAAATAGTGCCGGCGAGCGAGCGTCATCTCCGTCGCGTGCGTGCCAAGATCGGTATGGTGTTCCAGCACTTTAACCTGTTCCCGCATATGACTGCTCTGCAGAACTGCATGGAGGCGCCGATCTCCGTCCTTGGGCTCTCGAAGAAGGAGGCGGAGGCCCGAGCGGCAGAGCTGCTCGACTTGGTGGGCCTCGGCGACAAGAAGAACCATTTCCCGATCCAGCTTTCCGGGGGCCAGAAGCAACGCGTGGCGATCGCTCGGGCGTTGGCCATGCGGCCCAAGGTGATGCTGTTTGACGAGGTGACATCAGCGCTTGACCCGGAACTGGTTGGAGAGGTGCTCAACGTCATCCGCAAGCTCAGCGCCGAACATGACCTCACAATGCTGATGGTCACGCACCAGATGGGCTTTGCCAAGGAGTTCTCCGATCGCGTGTGCTTCTTTTCTGGCGGTAAGATTGTCGAGCAAGGCCCGCCCAGCCAGCTTTTAGGCAATCCGCAAAACGAGCGAACGCAGCAGTTTCTCAATGCGGTGCTGGAGACGAGGTGAGTTGCGGGTTGTGCCGCTAGTTGAGTTATCCCGTGGGTGGCTTCCGGGCAGGAACTGGTCCGTTCGGAGCAGGCTGCCCTGCGACGAACCTACGCGCGGTTTTTCAGGGCCGGGTTGATGTCGAGGTTACTGCCCCAGTTCATTCAGGACTGCATAACTAGGATCGTCCGGTCCAAGCCCCAGATTGGTCGAGTTAGGTAAATAGCGCTGCCCGTTCGGCAGTTGCGAGCTTGAAGATCTGATGTGCGTTCAATCTGCCATTCAGGGCATCTGGGCTCTGGAAAGTGCCCTAACACGATTGTCTGACGGCGGACGCAAACCCGGTATCCTACAGGCCCGGGGAGGGTCGCACAAGCGTTCTGCGGTTTCCCAGTTTTTACGGCTTTCATGCGAATGCACCAAAACAATGCCGACTTACTGCGCCTGGAAAGGCATGTTTCTCTGAAACAGCCGTTTCGACGCTGTTAAATTCGTGCATTCAGAGAGAACCTGTATCGCGCAGGTGATGGGCATTTGCTGCCGAAATCACCATCTTAGCTGCTTCCAGAAGAAGGATGCTTCCGTGACAACTCAACAAAGGGCCCTCGGAATTATTGGGCTGGAGATCGGACTTCCGCCTCGTGAATTTCCGCCACCGCAACCGGAGTCGGTCTTCAACCCGGCAACTTTCGACTTCCCAATTATAATAGAGACCGCGGCCGGGGCTTTGGAGGAGAGGGTCATTCCCGGTGATGCTTCTCTCGAGC
>NZ_RZPL01000462.1:0-4647 GCF_004022805.1 Mesorhizobium sp. M7A.F.Ca.CA.002.04.1.1
GCCTCATCTCGACCAATTATCTCGGCGCCACGACAAAGCTGGCGCTCGACGCCGACGGGCTGCGGCTGCACGCCATCGTGCCGGCCGGCATCGCCTTGCCGGCAGAAGGCGAGGCGGTTGTGCTGACCTTCAACCGCGAGCACCTGCATCTGATGGACGAGCCGGCATGAGCCTCGACGCCGCCATGATGCGTGCAACCGCTCCCGCCATCCTGCCGGGTAGCGGCGGTCTGCGCGGCGCTCTGTCGGACCTTTTCTGGCGCAAGCCGAAGGTCCTGTTGCTGCTCATGCTGCTGCCTCCGGTTTTGTGGCTGGGCATCGTCTATATCGGCTCGCTGTTTGCGCTGCTGGCGCAGAGCTTTTTCTCCATCGACGAGTTTTCCGGCCTCATCGACCGCGAGTTCACGCTCAAGACCTATGGCGATCTGTTCCAGGCTGCCAATCTCGACATCATCCTGCGCACGGTGACGATGGCGGCTCTGGTCACGCTGGCCTCGGCCGTCATCGCCTTCCCCATCGCCTACTACGCGGCGCGCTATGCGCGCGGCCGCTGGAAGGCCTTGTTCTATCTCGGCATCATGCTGCCGCTGTGGTCCAGCTATCTGGTCAAGATCTACGCCTGGAAGCTGATCCTGGCCAAGGAAGGCATCCTCACCTGGCTGCTCGCCAAGCTACATTTGTTGTGGGTTCTCGACGCTTGGCTGTCGCTGCCGATCGTCGGCGGCAATTCCCTGTCGGTATCGTTCACCGGCACCTTCATCGTCTTCGTCTATGTCTGGCTGCCGTTCATGATCCTCCCCGTTCAGGCGGCGCTCGAGCGCGTGCCCGGCAATCTGGTCGAGGCCTCGTCCGACCTCGGCGCTTCACCGGGACAGACCTTCCGCAACGTGCTGTTTCCGCTGGCGCTGCCGGGCATCGTCGCCGGTTCGATCTTCACCTTCTCGCTGACGCTCGGCGATTACATCATCCCGCAGATCATCGGCACCTCGCGTCTGTTCATCGGCCAGGCGGTCTATTCGCAGCAAGGCACCGCCGGCAACATCCCGCTCGCCGCCGCCTTCACCGTGGTGCCGATCGTCATCATGGGCTTCTATCTCTGGGGCGCCAAGCGCATGGGGGCCTTCGATGCGCTCTGATGGTTCCCAGTCGGCTCCGCTCGGCCTGAAGATTGCCGCCGCCTGCGGGCTGCTGTTCCTGCACCTGCCGATCCTGCTGATCTTCGTCTATGCCTTCACCACCGAAGAGAAGAGTTTCGTCTGGCCGCCGCCAGGGCTGACGACGCAGTGGTTCGCCGTGACCTGGAACCGGCCAGATGTCTGGCAGGCGCTGTCGCTGTCGGTCAGGGTGGCCGCGATTTCGACGGCGATCGCGCTCATCCTCGGCACGCTCTGTTCGGCGGCGGTGTCGCGGACAAGATTCTTCGGCCGCGAAACCATCTCGCTGCTGGTCATCCTGCCGATCGCGCTGCCCGGCATCATCACCGGCATTGCGCTGCGCTCGGCCTTTTCGCTGGCCGACATCCCGTTCTCGTTCTGGACGATCGTGCTTGGCCACGCCACCTTCTGCGTGGTCGTCGTCTACAACAACGCCGTCGCCCGTTTCCGCCGCACTTCCGGTTCGATGATCGAGGCTTCGATGGATCTCGGCGCCGACGGTTTTCAGACCTTCCGCCATGTCGTGCTGCCCAACATCGCCACGGCGCTGCTTGCCGGCGGCATGCTGGCCTTCGCGCTGTCCTTCGACGAGGTCATCGTCACCACCTTCACCGCCGGCCAGCAGCAGACGCTGCCGATCTGGATGCTGGAAGAACTGATCCGTCCGCGCCAGCGCCCGGTCACCAATGTCGTTGCCATGGTCGTCATGCTGGTGACGTTGCTGCCGATCCTTGCCGCTTATTACCTCACCCGTGACGGCGACCAGATCGCTGGAAGCGGGAAATGAAAAACAGCGAATAGGGAGTAGCGAATAGGGATCGACGGTCAAACCCTACTCGCTTTCAGCTACTCGCTACTCGCTTCTGTAAAGGGAGAAACCTTATGGACACCCAGATGCTGATCGGCTCGAAATTCGAGAAGGGCACCGAGACCGAGGAGCCGATCCTCAATCCAAAGACCGGGGCGACCATCCTCAACCTGCCCGAGGCCAGCCAGGCGCAGATCGAGGCGGCGGTCACTGCTGCCGAACAGGCGTTCGTCTTGTGGTCGCGCACCACGCCGGCGCAGCGCTCCGGCTATTTGCTGAAGATCGCCGACCGCATCGAAGCCGACGCGAAGGAGTTCGCCACGCTCGAGGCGCTCAACTGCGGCAAGCCGATCAACGCCGTGCTCAATGACGAAATCCCGGCGATCGTCGATTGCTACCGCTTCTTCGCCGGCGCCGTCCGTTCGATGCCGGGCGTCGTCGCTGGCGAATACATTCCCGGCCACACCTCGATGGTCCGTCGCGATGCCATTGGCATCGTCGCTTCCATCGCGCCGTGGAACTATCCGCTGATGATGATGGCCTGGAAGCTGGCGCCGGCGATCGCCGGCGGCAACACCGTCGTCTTCAAACCGTCCGAGCAGACACCGCTGACGGCGCTGAAGCTGGCAAAAATCCTTGCGGACATCCTGCCCGAAGGCGTCGTCAATGTCGTGCTCGGCCGCGGCGACAGCGTCGGCAACACGCTGATCAATCATCCCAAGGTCAACATGATCTCGATCACCGGCGATGTCGCCACCGGCAAGAAGGTGCTGCAGGCGGCCGCCAAGTCGGTCAAGCGCACGCATCTCGAGCTCGGCGGCAAGGCGCCGGTCATCGTCTTCGACGACGCCGACCTCGGCGCCGTGGTCAACGGCCTGCGTGCCTTCGGCTATTACAATGCCGGCCAGGACTGCACCGCCGCCTGCCGCATCTACGCCGGCAAGAAGATCTACGACAAGCTCGTCGCCGATCTCTCCTCGGCCGTCTCGACCATCAAGTACGACCGCCCCGACGATACCGAAAACGAAATCGGCCCGCTGATCTCGCGCCGCCAGCGCGACCGCGTCTCGAGCTTCGTCGAGCGCGCCTCGGAACTGAAACACATCGAGATCACCACCGGCGGCAAGCCGGGCGAGGGCTCCGGCTTCTATTACCAGCCGACCGTCGTCGCCGGCGCGCTGCAGGAAGATGAGATCGTGCGCCGCGAAGTGTTCGGCCCGGTCGTCTCGGTTACTCGTTTTTCGGAAGTCGACGAGGCGGTGAACTGGGCCAATGACAGCGACTACGGCCTGGCGTCATCCGTATGGACCAAGGATGTCTCGCGCGCCATGGCGACGGCCGCCCGCCTGCAATATGGCTGCACCTGGATCAACACCCACTTCATGCTGACCAACGAGATGCCGCATGGCGGGTTGAAGCAGTCCGGCTACGGCAAGGACATGTCGCTCTACGCACTGGAGGATTACACCGCCGTGCGGCATGTGATGGTTGCGCATGGCTAGTTTTGCCTTGTCCCCTTGTGGGAGAAGGTGGATCGGCGCGTAGCGCCGAGACGGATGAGGGGTGTTCCAGCTTGACGCCAGCTTACCCCTCACCCGGGTTGCCAACCGATTTGTGAAGGACAAATCGGGGCAATCCGACCTCTCCCACAAGAGGAGAGGTAAGACCGCAGACCACTACTCCACGATGCGATAGATATTCCACAGGCTGGTGCCAGACACGACATAGGGCTCGATCTCCTTGCCCCATTTCGCGTGCGCGTCGATCTTGCCGATCTTGGCGAAGAACGCCTCCAACTGGGCCAGGCTTTCGACCTGGTGATGGGACTCGACCGTCGCCTCCCGCGCGCCGATCGAACCGGTCATGATCTGGAATTCCAGCTCGTCGAGGCCGACCTGTGACCCGATCTCGCGTTCCCATTTCTTCAACAGGTCGAGCACGGTCTGCTTGTGTCCGAACTTGGCGTCGATCTGCCATCTGGCGCTGAACATCGTCTTCTCCTCCAGGTTGCGGCCCAGGCCGCGGTTGATCCACGGTTGTTGATCTACTCGTCCCAGGCCTGCACGACGGTCTGTCTTGCGATCCGACCGTTCTTCAGCTCCAGCATCGCTGCGCAGAACACCTTGGTGCCGTCCGGATAGGCGCAGGCCTGGGTGAAGGCGAGGCTGTCGCCGTCGGCGATGGTGGTGTCGACCTTGTGGGTCATCGCCCGGCTGCAGATGTCGTCCCAGAATGTGGTGATCGCCGCGCGCCCGCGGATTTCACGCGGCTTGCTCGGCGGGTTGTTGCGGTCGATCACCCGCACCAGCGCGTCTTCGGCATAGAAGCTCGACAGCATCTTGCCGTCACGGGTTTCGATCGCCTTCTTGATCGCGGCGCCGTCCACTGTTTGGGTCTTGGTCAGCATTTCATCCTCCATTGGCCCGTCTTCCGACCGGGCGGTTGATGGTCGATGTGCCGTCCGGCGCTCATCGCCGGGCAGTGGTTCTTACTGCGACTTCGCCTTGACGGCCGCGAATACGTCGTCGGTCTGCTTCTTGAAGGTCGTCAGATCGACCTGGCTGCCGTTGAGCATCGTCGACCAATGGCGCACGATGGCGGACATCGCCACCGCCTCCTTGATCTCCTCGTCGCTGGCGCCGTTGAGCTTGGCCGCCTCGGTGTGGAAATAGATGCAGTACTGGCA